>NZ_JAHSTX010000002.1:0-185000 GCF_019145375.1 Pseudomonas triticicola
CAGGTTTTCATATAGTCTGGAGAGGCGGGTTTTTTGTGGTGGAAATGATGTGACGAGACATCGGCACCCCTTGCTTGAAATGTCACCTAAAGTGGACTTTACTAGCGCTAACCTATTTTAAGTCCGATATGGGTGACATTTTGCTTCTCGATAACCCAGCAACGTTCGCCGAGCGTATTCGCCAATTGCGCAAAGCCAAGGGCTACAGTCAGGCGCTGCTTGCGCATAGGGCTCACTGCAGCCGCAAAACCATCATCGATCTCGAAGCAGGCGAAAACGTCGCTTTTTATACGGTGTTTAGAGTTATTGCCGCGTTAGGCATGGCGTTGGAGATTGTCGATAACCGAATAGATCTCAAATCACTCGCCGAATTGGTGGAGCATGATGAGTAAGGTGAAACGACTGAATGTCATTACGCCTCAGGGCCATTCGGGCAAGTTGTCCGAAGGTTCGCAGTTTTCTTTCGCTTACCAGTCAGCGTCGCCACTCCGGGAAGTTTCCCTGGTCATGCCCTATGACCCGACACCGTCGGTGAGCAGCGTATTGCAGCCCATCTTCGATATGAATGTGCCTGAAGGATATCTGGCCGACCAAATCAAGCGGCGCATGGCCAAGCATATGCAAGTGGATGAAATGCGCCTGTTGTCCGTGATTGGCGGTAATCAGATCGGTCGCCTCACGTATGAGAATCCGATAGAACCTTCAGGCTCTGTTCGTGCGCAGGTCGGCCTGCGGGAGATTCTGTCGGCGGAGACCTCTCAGCATGTTTTCGGTTTTCTGGTCGAAACCTACTTCGAGTCGGGCATTTCAGGTGTTCAGCCCAAGGTTCTGGTGCCCGATCTGGACAAACTGACTGGTAGTCGAAAAACCATGATCAGCTCCGACCTTATTGTCAAATCAGGAGCGGAAGAGTATGAGCACCTGGCTCAAAACGAGTTTCTTTGTCTGGAAGCAGCGCGGCTGGCTGGACTGGACACGCCGCCTTTCTGGCTTTCCGATAACGGTGAGCTGTTTGTCATGGAGCGTTTTGATCTGACGGCGTCTGATCGCCTTGGCTTTGAAGACATGGCGGTACTGCTGGGGTTAAACAAGGATCCCCACGATAACTATAAATATTCGCAGAGCTACGAAACCCTTGCTGCAGTGATCCGTCAGGTATGCAGGCATGCCGACCCGATACGAGAACTGGAGCGATTTTTTTCATCCGTTTGTCTTTCAGTCATGGTGCGCAACGGCGATGCGCATTTGAAAAACTTCGGAGTGACCTACACGCACCCTGCGGCCACTGAAACGGTGCAGTTGGCGCCGGTATACGATGTCACGACCACCACCGTATACGAGAACTACAACCCCAGGACCGGGCGATCGCTGGTTGACCGTACTCTCGCCATCAAGATGAACAAGGCCAAAGCTTATCCGGATCGTCAGCAATTGATTGAGTTTGGTCGTAAACACTGCGCTGTGGATAAGCCAGCACTGATCGTCGAACGGATAGCCGAGGCAATGAGTCAGGCGCTTTTGATTCACCGACCACGGATAGACGTTGAATTGTTTGCAGGGATGCAACGCGAATGGGACACCGGGCGCATGGTTGCGTTGAATGACTCGGTCGGTTCAGGTTTGAAGCGTCATCCTTTATCAGGCGGCAGAAAAGAAAAGTCTGATAAATGATAAGCGGTGTACCGCTGCCGTGACATTTGCTCCTCAAAGTCGCGTATACGCGACATTTCCCCAAGGCAGCGGCCCGCATGTTTAAAAGCTCGTCCTACAGACGCAGCGTCTGAGGTGGAGATTTCCGACATGTTGCGTCGGTTGTTCGTCGGAAGCGCGGTGGATAGGCTTTGAGTGTCGCTGATGCATCAGCGGCCGGGCCTGGAAAACCCGATTTATACCAACCCTGCCCATGGCATACTGCGGCCGCTTTGCGATTGCTATGTTATGGCGGCTGTGCGCGGGAGGCCTTTGGGCCTGCCGGTTTGGGTTGGTTGACCGGTTTTTCCAGTCCGCGCTCAGCTGCCACCCCTTCGCCTGGAAAACGGAGATGGCAGCGTCACTTCAACCAGCCATCGAGTATGTTTCCCATGATCAAACCCACCCCCAATCCGCCTGAAACCGAAACCTCTCCCTACGAATCCCTCGACTCCAGAAAGCTGCACGACGCCGCCGAACGTGCGCTCGATCATTACCTGAAACCGAACGGCAGCGGGCAAAAGCCGCGCACCCCCAGTGCGATGTTCCAGATCGTCGGTGATATGGACAACGAGAGCCTGCTGGCCCACGCCTGTGAATCCCTTGCATCGGCGAGCGTCATGACCAGTGACATCGCCGCGCATGTCGAGAGCCCGCAGCGCCATACGATTCTGGCGATTGCGCAGATCATCATGTTGGCGGAGCTGGCGGTGAACCGGGTGCTGGATAACGTCGAAGTGGCACAGTCTGCGGCGCCCAGCTGAGTTTGCCGGACTGGGCATGCTGGCGATCGCAGTGAGTCAGTCGGCAAACAGGCTCAATATCCTCCGTCATCGCGAGCGGGCGCACTCCCGTAATGAGTGTGCCCGCAGCAATTCGACCCCCATCACTCGTCAGGTTGCAGAGCCGGATGGCCACGCTTGCGGCAGATTCTGTGTCAGCCCCAGCCGGTTGACGCGCTCTGCCACCGTCGGAACCGCCATCCTGAATTCGCCTTTGGCGTTGACGTACTTCATCCAGGATTGAGCATGGATATTGTTATCGAGTGCGAACTTGACGGTGGCGTATCGGTTCCGGTTTTCCGATTGCAGAGAAAGCTGGTACCAGTCGCGAAAGTGCTGGTCCGTGATGTTCGTGTATTTACCCTCGGGACCTTTTTGCAGCTTTATAGCCCGAATACTACCTGGGACGGTCAGCTCGCCTTTTTTTGTAACGAACTTGCTCCACATCAACGGGTGAAGGCGGTGAGTACTGGCGAACGTCTCCGCAGCCTCCCTGGTGGGTTGATTCATGGAAAGCCATATTTGAAAAAGCTCGTCCGTCAGCCTCTCGTATTGTCCGGGCCTGAGCATCGAGTAGCCGAGCGTATTGATTTCTCCAGTGTTTTTTTTCACGAATTTGTTCCAGCTCCGTGCCGGAATGTTGCGCTCGGTGAAAAAGGGTACGGGGTCGAGAGTATGCAAGGGATTTGCGGATTGAGCATTGGCAGTGATTCGTGCATCCCATTCCCTGAGCGCCTTGACGACCCTGCTATCGGCCTTGGGTGCGCCTCCAGGTAGCCGATTCAACGTATCGAGTGTCCAGAGCTGATTGGTCATCCTGCGTAGCCGAAAAGAGGTGAGGGCTCCACTCGGTGTCAGCACGGGGGCAACCAACCCATTGGGATCATAGAGATTGAATGAGTTCTGAATGCGGAATACCTGATCTTCACCTTTTGCACCGGTGCTGCGTACCAGCAAGGTATTGGATGGGGTGCGATAGATGCCCGAACCTTCGGCCAGAGACGAACCGGCGGGAATACCGCCCGCGACTGCCAGACGGGAGTTTTCCTGGAGAAAGGCTTTCTGGTAGCCCGTCAGGTCCGCCAATGTTGTGCTTTTGGCCGGTCTGATCAGCAACTGCAGCGGTTTGATGCCGATACCTGTGGCGCGAGCAGCGCCGGTGAGCTGAGTGGTGGCCGTTGCGACTTCGATCAATGTTCGATTTGCCGCCCCGCGACGGACAATCAGCCCGGCGACGTTTTGTCCCAGGCTACGCAGGGCGCTGACGGTGCTGCGACCCACTCCGCCCAGCCATTTCATCGCGGATGAAGCCATCGGTCCGCTCCAGGGCAAAGCGCCCAGTACCGTGGTCACCACCTCGATTCCAAACATCACTTGGTTGAACCGGGACTGGTCAAGCAGTTCTTCATTGGTCACGCTTTCAGCGTTTGTCCTGGCTAGCAGGTGAAGATAGTTTTGCCGATAAAGCCCGGCAAACACATCGCCTCTGCAAGCGACAAGGCGGTGATTGAGCAGGCGGGTTTTGGGCGGTAATCGTGCCTGGAGCCAGGTCTGCCAGGCGCCACGCATCAGTCGGGGCAAGTCGGTTTCGCTGGCGAGTTCGCGCAGGTCCATGCCATCAGGCGCGCTCGGGGTATACAGCACTCGCAAGCCGGTGTTGGCTGCGGACAGAATCAACACGCCGTTCACGTTTTGCCCGCCGCGGCCATCCGGAGCATTACCGGTGGGATTGAACACCAGAGCGTTGGCGATGACTGCCTGTCCATCGACCAGGGCGCGTTTATCGGGATCTGGCGAAGACAGAACTGCCGACACCCATGCGGCGGCAGTCTTTTGCGAATTGTCGCTGGGTAGCACCGTGCTGTATGCGTCCGGGCTCAACCGTGCGGACAAGGCTGCGTAGCCAAGTGTTGCTGCCTGAGTTGCGATCCAGGCTTTTTGCAAGGCTTGGCCATCAATGTTGGTGGCTTGCGGAGCGAGATATCTATCGAGCACTTCCTGCGCATACCGATGACCGATGTTCAGTTCCTTGACCCATTGTTCAAGGCATTGTTTGTCCAGAGTGACGGCTTTTCCACCGGAGTCACGCACCCAAAGACCCTTCGATGTGGTCAGTGTGGCCTCCAACAGGTGTTCTTCACTCCAGGAAAGACTCTTCTGCCAGGGTTGGTTATTTTTCAGCAGCAGATTGGTCAGACTCATGCGTGTGCTCGCGACGCTTTCATGCACCGATGCAAATCCTGATTGCATGCCGGCTCCGACGCGGGTTCGCGTAGTGCGGATCACCAGGGTTTGATCCGGATCGATGCCGTCTACAGGATAGGCAGCACGGATCTGGCCATCCGGGTTTTTTTCTGCGAGGAAGGCACGAATTTTCAGCAATACCTGTGCCTTGGCATACTCGGCGATAGTCGGCACAAGCGCCTTCCATTGCTGGCTCAGTTGCAGCTGTTTTTCCTCTGCGTCCCGGGCCAGATTCTGCAGCGCCGTACGATCGGCCTGACTGAGGCGCTTTTCCCAGTCCTCCTGCCAGTGATCCAGCAAGAGGCGGTTACGCGCCATGAACGCTCCGGCCATATCCAGCAGTTCGAGCATCTGCGGGCGGGCGTTGCCTTCGCGGTCCGACTCGCTATGGGCCAGACCCATGAGGGTATCGATGTCGGACTGCTGTTTGTCCAGCAGCGTCTGGATGCCGTCGGCAACAAAGTCGTCCTCTATCGGCGCAAAGGTAGAGCGCAGATCACTGCCCCACAGGCCGCTTTTCATGTGCTGCGCCGCCAGCGGCAAGCCGGCGGCAAATAATTTCCCGACTTCGTCGCCGGCATTGATGCGCGCTACGAGCCTGTCTCGTAATGCTTGCAGATTCGGCAGTTCTTCAAAGCCTTGCTGCGGCGTATACAGCACGACAAGGCTGGCGCCGCTGCTGCCACTCAGGCCTTGCGTGCTCAGGCTCTTGTGGCCATAGGGCCAATGCGGCAAGACCGGGCTGGAGCCGTCGTTCGAGGTCAGGACGAAACTGCCGGCCAGACGCGCGCCTTCGGCGCTGGCGGTATTCACTGTCACTCGATAGACACCGGGGCGCGCGCCAGGCTTGAAGTGCGCCTCCCGGCGACCAAGGGTCGGAAAACGCAGGGCGCGGTCGATCAGCAGTCTGGCCTGGGGGCTCAGCGTCTGGTCGGCTGAGCGCAGGCAAGCCTGGACGTTCAGCGCCTGGCGGTGCAGGTCGATCAGTCGCGCCTGTGGGCACGCCAGCTCTGCCGCTAACGGCGTTTGCCAGTAGTCGCGGACTTGCTCGGTCAAACGGGCTTGCAGAGCGTCAGCCAATTGCGTCAGCGAACCGTTTTGCACAATTTGCTCAGCTTCGTCGCAGACGGTGGAGCTACTGAATACGCCCTCACTCACAGGGTCGGCCTCTGCTTGCGGCCCTGCTTCGCCATCCTCGGCTGGCACCTTGGCATTTTCCCAAAGCAATAAGGTGCGCAAGGCCTCAAGCAAGGGGCGCGACGACTCGAACTGACGAAGCCCGTCTGCGCCGGTGCGATAGCGGGTCACGTACAAAGAGGCTGCTTCGGTATCGGCAGGCAGCTGAGGGAAGGTCTCGTTGAGCAGGGAGGAAAGCGCGTTCTTCAAACAAGGATGTTTCTGCTCTTCAAGTACATCGCCGATTTGCTGATTGAGTGCGTTCCACTGCTGAATCAGGCGCGTCTGCTGTTCAGCGTCGGGCAAAGTGTGGGCGAGAGCGGTGACTTTAGTCGGCTCGGCGCTTACGGGCAGCCGTGCGATCAAGTCAGGACTGCCTTTGAGTGGTAGCGCCAACGCCGTCTGTAAATGCTTGGCCAAGGCGTCGAAGGTGGCAAGAGAACCGCTTAAAGCGTGATCGACTTCGACATCCTGCTGCTGCCGTCGCTTTTTCAGGCAGGTTTTGAATACATCGCCGGTAACCGCGGTGTAGCGCAAACGCTGCCCCTGCTTCATTTCTTCGCCGGCCCGGGTTCGGTTATTGAACGCAACGTTGCCGAGCAGCAACGTTTTTTCCGGATCAGCCACCAGACGCCGCCGCAGAAAACTCTCCATGGCGTTGAAGTGCTCGAAGACTTCGACGCCGAATTGCGGGGAGTACAGCACGGTCGGACGAGTCCCATGCAATCGCTCGGTGATGATGAAGCAGCCGCTCAGCAGTGCCGACCATTCGGGCTCGGCACTGTTGTGGAGAGTAATGCTGACCACCTGCGCGGGCGTGGCGGTTCGCGTGGTCTCGTGGAGTACGAGGTTTTCGATCAGTTGCCTGCCTTCGGTCATCACCTGCAGGTGCGTCCGGATGTTGTCGGCCGTCGTTTGCAGCGACTTGTCTCCAGGCTTTTTCTGCAATGCCTGCTCAGCCTGGATAAGTTGTTGCCGGGCATCGTGCAGTTTGAGATCCGCTTCGAGCCTGAACATCACACGTTGCTTTTGGCTCACGGCCTCAAGGACTGTCAGGGCACCAGTGGTGGCATGTGGCGAAGACCAGAAAACATCGAGCGCGCGCCAGTACAGCATCGGCGTGTCTTCTTGCAAATCGCGGATCAGCGTATTCACGGCTGCGACTTGCAGCGCAGCGATGTCGTTGTCGCGGCCGGTATCGTACGCATGTGGGTAAAAGCCCACGGCCTTGTCGACCTGGCCGGTTGGCGGCTCTTTCTCGAGGGCGGTAGGTATTTTCTGACTGACAATAGCTTCGTGAAGGACCTGTGTCAGGTTGCGCGTTCGCGTCAGACGCCGCACTCGCGCAGCGCCATCTGGAGCATCGGGCGAGGGCGTGTCATAGACATATTCGTTGAGAAAAACCGCGTCAGGGTCCGGCGGGTTTTCAGGCACGAGCGCCGCCAGGCCCTTACGCAAATGAGAGGCCATTACCGTAGCGAGAGTCGGCTGCGCATCCAGAAGATGCTCGATGGCGAGGGTGCAGGGCGCCAACTGACGCAGCGCGTCTTCGGCAGAATCGGGAGGGGAAGCGTTCATCACCCAGGTTCCTTCTAGGTTGGTTGCGGTGCAGCCACCACCACTACGGGCGGCGCCGCACACGAATCGATTGTTCGATTCGCCCTAACCTAAAGACTCCCGGGAACGGACCCGGCATACATAACTACTACGTCGCGCCTGTTGCTGTTGCCGCTTGTGTCGGCACGCTTTGCCGGGTCCGCTGCCTGTCGTGTCACTTGTTGTGATCAATATCCAGCTTCGAAAACATCACCTGTCCACCCTCACTCGTATACCCGGTGTTGTCCTGCACATACACCCCGGCCTTGAAGTACAGTGGCTTGTCACGCCACGTCGCGCTGATCTGGGAATCCCACTGATACCCCGCCGCACTCACGCCCAGCGCACCGCCGGGGCTCAAGTGGATGAGGTAGTTGAATTCGCGATCGAGCTTGATGCCTGTAGCGAGGGTGATGACGCGGCTTTCGGCGTCGTCCGGACGCATGCGCACTTTGATCACCAGATTGCCGGTCTGGGTTTTTTCCTTGTACTGGTATTCGAGCTTGACCATCGGCCGCTGGCTTTCGTACGCGTGGATCTGGCCGATGACGATCTTGCCCGAGCTCGGCACCTTGTTCACCGCGAGGGTGGCGCGCAGCAGGTTGTCGGCGTCCGGGTAATACCAGTTGCGCAGGGTGCCGTTGCTGTAGGTTTCGCGCAGTTCGGTACGCGGGTAGATGGCGTTTTCGGTTTTCGAGCCAGTCACCGGGGACCAGAAGAACAGGGTGCCGGTGTCGGAATGGAAGTACTGATCCTTGAAGCCATCCACCAGTTTTGAGGTTTCGACGGTGTACGGCGGGCTGCCAACAGGAACGCTGAGGTTCCAGGTTGCGAGGTCGATCATGACGGTTCTTCCAATCTATTCATCCGGAACGCCGGTGCCAGAAGCTCTAGCCCGCGCGTTTTCGGGCGTCTTTATAAGCGTAGCGGCATTTTTTGTTAATGCCCGTCCGGCGATTACTTGACGTCAAAGTCCTGTCGAAATGCCATCCCGCCCGGTTTTCGGGGGCTGTAGCGGTGACCGTTAGTCGGCTGGGTTGAGCATTGTCTAAATGATGGCGGGATGACAGCTTCTGCTTTCACCGATCCGCGTCTAGAGTGAAGGCTCAGTACGTCTATGGTTTTGCCGGCAACCGGTCCCGATAAGAGAAGCAGCATGGAATGCGCGCAACCCCAGCCAGGTGAAGGCAGCTCGGTCCTTTTGATCGTCGATGATTACCCCGAAAATCTGATCAGCATGCGCGCGTTGCTGCAGCGTCAGGATTGGCACGTGATGACCGCCGCCTCTGGTTTCGAGGCGCTGAACCTATTGCTCGAACACGACATCGATCTGGTTCTGCTCGATGTGCAGATGCCCGGCATGGACGGTTTCGAAGTCGCACGGCTGATGCGCGGCAGCCAGCGCACGCGGCTGACGCCGATCATTTTCCTTACCGCCAACGAGCAATCTCAGGACGCCGTGATCAAGGGCTATGCCAGCGGCGCGGTGGATTACCTGTTCAAGCCGTTCGATCCGCAAATCCTCAAGCCCAAGGTCCAGGCGCTGCTCGAGCACCAGCGCAATCGTCGTGCCTTGCAACGCCTCAGTCATGACCTGGAAGTGGCGCGCGCCTTCAATGCCTCGGTGCTGGACAACGCAGCCGAAGGCATTCTGGTGCTGAGCGAGGACGGCGTGATTCGCTTTGCCAACCCGGCGATTTCGCGACTGCTCAACGCGCCGGTCAAGGAGCTTGAGGGCAAGGAGTTTCTCGATTTCCTGCAGAAGCCACACATTCCCCTGTGGGCCGATTCCGAGTTCTACGCCGGCTACCAACGCGGTGAAACCCTGCGCCTGCATGATGCGTTGCTGCGCACGGCGCCGGGACAGCAAGTGCCGGTGGCCTTGTCCTGCGCGCCGCTGCCCTCGGAGCAGCATGCGATGGTGGTGACGGTGCTGGACATGTCGGTGGTGCGTCACTTGCACCAGCAACTGGAGTTCCAGGCGGTGACCGATCCGCTGACCGGGCTGCTCAATCGGCGCGGGTTCTACCAGACCGTGGAAAACCTGCTGTTGCGCGGCGAACGCAGCGACAGCAGTTGGGTGTTGCTCTACCTTGATCTTGATGGCTTCAAACGGGTCAACGATTCCCTCGGCCACGATGCCGGCGATCGCGTGTTGCGCTGGGTTTCCGAGCAACTGAAGGCGTGCCTGCGGCCGTTCGATATTCTCGCGCGCATGGGCGGCGATGAATTCACCGCGCTGCTGGATCTGGAGTTTCCCGAGCAAGCGGCGAAGATTGCCGAAAAACTCATCGAACGGGTATCGGTCTGTCAGCAGATCGAAGGTCTGGATATCGTCCTTGGCGCCAGTATCGGCATCGCTACTTATCCAGACTGCGGGCGCAATCTCGACGGTTTGCTGCGCGCTTCGGACATTGCCATGTACGAAGCCAAGCGTGCCGGCCGTCAGCAATATCGCTTCTATGATCATGAAATGAACGGTCGCGCACGCTCGCGTCTGATGCTTGAAGACAGTGTGCGCGAGGCCATCGAGAATCGTGATTTCAATCTGGTCTACCAGCCGCAGGTAGCGATCGGCAGCGGACAGATCCGCGGGTTCGAAGCGTTGCTGCGCTGGCAGCATCCGAGCGTCGGCGATGTGCCGCCGGGGTTGTTTCTGCCATTGCTGGAAGAGGCGCGCTTGATCAGTCGCCTCGGCAGCTGGATCTATCACCGTGGCGCCGGTCAGCGTAAAGCCTGGGAAACCTTGTTCGCTGAAGATCTGGTGCTTGGCGTGAGCCTGAGCAATACCCAGTTCGGCCTGCCGAATCTGGTCACTGAATTGCGTCAAGTCATGGAACGCCATGCGCTGCAACCGCAGCAACTGGAAGTCGAGGTCACCGAAGAAGCGTTGATGCAAAACCCGGACGAAACCCGTAAGCAACTGCGGCTGCTACGTCATCTCGGGGTGCGCGTGGCGCTGGATGATTTTGGTTCGGGGCCGTGCTCGCTGGCACATCTGCGCGATCTGGAACTGGACACACTGAAGCTCGACCGCCACTTGATCGCGCGCCTGCCGGACTCGCCACGTGATGCGGCGCTGGTGCGCATGGTCATCGACCTGTGCAAGCAATACGGTCTGCTGGTGATTGCCGAAGGAGTGGAAACCCTCGAGCAATATCAGTGGCTGCAAGCCCATGGCTGCGAGTATGTGCAGGGCTTCCTCGTCGCGCGGCCATTGATCGCCGAAGACGCGGTCAGCTTCGTCGAACCGTTTGACTGGAGCGCGTTGCCCGGTTGAATTCGCTACACTGGCGGACCTTTTTCGAACCGCGTCGCTCGTCCATGACTGTGTTGAAGTACCTCCAGGCCTACCCCGCGCAATTGCAGGATCAGGTGCGCCAACTGATTGCCGAAGGGCGGCTGGGTGATTACCTCGATCAACGCTATTCGGGGCGGCATGACGTGCAAAGCGACAAGGCCTTGTACAGCTACGCGCTGGATCTCAAGCAGCAGTACATGCGCAATGCGCCGGCCATCGACAAAGTGCTGTTCGACAACCGCCTCGACCTGACCCACCGCGCGCTCGGTCTGCACAGCACGGTGTCGCGGGTGCAGGGCGGCAAGCTCAAGGCCAACAAGGAAATTCGCATCGCCGCGCTGTTCAAGGATGCCGCGCCGGATTTTCTGAAGATGATCGTGGTGCACGAGCTGGCGCACTTCAAGGAATCGGATCACAACAAGGCGTTCTATAAACTGTGCGAGCACATGCTGCCGGGGTATCACCAGATCGAGTTCGATCTGCGTGTGTACCTGACGTGGCGGGATATGCAGGCTTGACCAATCAGGAAGGTGTGGATGGACGTCAGCAAGACCAAGAGCAGTTTCTATCGCCGTTTGTACGTGGCTTATCTGATCGATAGCGGCCTGGCGCCGAGTGTGCCGACGCTGACCGAAGTCACCGGCATGCCGCGACGCACGGCGCAGGACACGATTGCCGCGCTGGCCGATCTGGACATCATCTGCGAGTTCGAACAGGAAGAGGGCGCACGCAATCATGCCGGGCGCTATCGGATTCGTGAATGGGGAGCGATTGATCGCGGCTGGATCGAGCGCAATTTGCGGCAGATAAAAGCGGTGCTGGAATACCCCTGATTCCTGCGCGGACGGTTCTGACGCCTTCGCGAGCAGGCTCGCTCCCACAATGGATATGCATTCCCTGTGGGAGCGAGCCTGCTCGCGAAAGGGCCTTCAGGACCGACGCATGCCGATGTGCGGAATGTCATCCTCCAGATATTCCTCGCCGACTGCGACAAACCCGTACTTGCCGTAATACCCCTGCAGATGTGCCTGCGCCGACAGATAGATCGGTACCTGCGGCCAGTGCTTTTCGGCCTGCTTCAGCGCCTGTTCCATCATCGCGTGGCCCAACCCTTTGCCACGGCCGGCGGGCGCGGTCACCACGCGGCCAATCACCACGTCGCCGCCTTGGGACTCCGGGTCGAGCAGGCGCAGATAAGCCATCAGCTGATCATCCTCCCAGCCCATCAGGTGATGGGTATCGCCCTCCAGATCCTGGCCGTCGAGGTCTGGATAAGCACATTTCTGTTCGACCACGAATACATCAGAGCGCAGCTTCAACAGGGCGTACAACTGCTCTTTGCCCAGATCACGATGATGTTTGCAGATCCACTCGATTGTCATTTTCCGATTCCTTGACCATGTCGCCCGATACTAAGCGCAGCAGCGCCGTATGTCTGTATGGCGCAACAGTCTGTGATAAAGGTCAAAATGCCACTATTCCTTTCTCGCGCTGGCTGCGACTTTGTGTAATCTGCTCAAGAGCACTGTCCACTGGCTCCCATGAGCTAATGTTCAATGCTTGGGTTTTGCCGGTAAGGGGCCTTGGGTTTTGACGTGAAACCACGTCGGGCGGTTGCCCGCTGAGGATGTTCAAGCATGCTGCGATTGCTTCAAGCCGTTGCTTTGATCGGACTGCTGGTGCTCGGCCAGGATGCTGCGGCGCAGAAGCTGCGGCTGGCGTTCGATAACTGGCCGCCGTTTACCGACGATGCACTGGTCAACGGTGGCCTGGCCACCGACATTGTCAGCACCGCACTGGCTCGCGCCGGTTATGCCAGCGGTTACGAGCAAGTGCCATGGGCGCGCGCATTGCTGGGGATCGGCGAGGGGCGTTACGACGTTCTGGTCAACGCCTGGTACAACGACGAGCGCACGCAGATCGGCCAGTTTTCCGGCGAGTACCTGATCAACCGCATCCGCTTCCTCAAGCGTAAAGACGCGCCCATTGAATACAACAGCCTCGAGCAACTGCACACCTATCCGATTGCGGTGGTGCGCGGCTATGCCTATTCCGCCCCGTTCGATGCCGACACGGCGATGCAGAAAGTCCCTGTGCACAACTTCGCCATGGGCGTGCGCATGCTCGCGGCGGATCGGGTCAAGCTGACGCTTGAGGATGAGTACGTAGCGAAGTATTACCTGGCGCGGGAATCGGCCAAGGTGCGCAATTCGGTGGAGTTCCTACCCAAGCCGTTGAGTGAGAACAGCCTGCATATTCTGGTCAGCCTGAAGAATCCGCAGCATGAGCAGATCGTTGCCGGGTTTGACCGGGCGATTGCAGCGATGAAGGCTGACGGGACTTATGAGAAGTTATTGCGGCGGCACGGAATGTAGTTGGGAGCTACAAGCTTCAAGCGGCAAGCTGCAAGTTAGAAGCCGGGTAGCGTTTGGCTTGTAGCTTGTAGCTTGTAGCTTGTAGCTTGCAACTTGCAGCTAGACCTCTTTGATCAGATGCGCCGCCAATGTCCGAAGCGGTCCCAACTGGCGGCAAATCAGCGCCAGCTGCGTTTGCACCAGTCGCTGCCCTTCATCAATCTCCTCCGGCATCTGTTCAAGCTCATTGGCCAGCGCCTCCTCTTCATCACTCTGGATCGCGATCGGCTGCTTGCTCGCGAGGCCTTGGGCGATTTCGTCGATGCTGGTCGCCAGTTTCACCCCGGCGCCTTCGATCAGATGCTCGCGCACATCCGCCGGCAGTTGCGTTTCACGGTGCGCACCGAGCCCGGACAGGTAACTGAGCAACGTGTGCGACAGCACCAGGAAGCGGAAGCCGACATCCGCCTCCTTACGGAAATGCCCCGGCTCCATGAGCATGTTCGCCAGTGTCGTCGACAGCGCCGCGTCGGCGTTGTGCGCGTTGCGGCGCGCCAGGCGATAGGCGAGGTCGTCACTTTTGCCGGCGGCGTATTGCTGCATGATCTGGCGCAGGTAGATGCTGTTGCAGGTCAGGGTGTTCGCCAGCACTTTGTTCAGGCGCCGACCCTGCCAGTCCGGCAGGAACAGGAACACCGCCAGCCCGGCAATCAAACTGCCCAGCAAGGTATCGAACAACCGTGGCAGGAACAGCCCGTAGCCATCGCCGACCTGATTGAAGCAGAACAGCACCATGATCGTGATTGCCGCCGTCGCCAGGGTGTAGCGGGTGGTGCGATTGGTGAAGAACACCACGCCGGCAGCAATGGCGAAGCACGATTGCACTACCGGGTTGGGGAACAGATCGAACAGCGCCCAGGCCACCGTCAGGCCAATGGCCGTGCCGATGATCCGCTGGCCGAGCTTACGCCGGGTGGCGCCGTAGTTCGGCTGGCAGACGAACAGCGTGGTGAGGATGATCCAGTAGCCTTGCGACGGGTGGATCAGGTGCACCATGCCGTAGCCGATGCTCAGTGCCAGCGGCAAGCGCAGGGCATGGCGGAACAGCAGCGAGGTCGGCGTCAGTTGTGTACGCAGGCGAATCCACACGTCCTTGAGATTGCGCGGTGAGCGGTCGAGCAGGCTGCTGTCGGTGGCGTCCGCCAGGGCATCGGGGTTGCTGGCATCGCTGAGCAGGCGGTCGAGGGTGCCGAGGTTGGCCGCCAGGGCGCGTAGCGAGCGCAGCAGGCCGCGCCATGCCGGGTTGCTCTGGATGCGTAAATGTTCGAGGGAGGCATGCAGGTCATTCAGGGCTTCGGCGAAACTGGCGTCGTAGATGAACGGCTGGCGCATCTGGATTGACTCGGCCAAGGCCCGGCAGGCCTTGCCTTGCTGGCGCAGCAGGCGCTGGCAGCGGAACAGCACGTCGCTATGGAAAAACGCCTCGGCCAGCGCGTTGTATGGGTAGTGCGAAGAGCTCGCGCGTTCGTGGATGTCCTGCGCGAGGAAATACAACTTCAGATACCGGCTGACTTTCGAGCCCGGTCGGCCGTTGCCGACACGGTGCAGGATGATTTCCTTGGCAGTGTTCAGTGCGGCGACCACCCGGCCATTCTGCTGCGCCAGTTCGAGGCGGCGGGCTTCGACGTCCATCTGCCGGACCGGCTCGAACAGCGAGGATTTCAGCTTCAGGTACAGGCCCAGTTCACGGAACAGCCGCGCCAGACTCTGCTGCACCGGTTGGTTGGAAAACAGCGCCTGCCACAGCACCGACAGCAGGCCATACCACGCCGCGCCGGCGACCAGCAGCATCGGTTCATGCCAGAAATCGGTAACCGCGCCGCCGCGCTGATCGACGCCGATCATCGTGTACACCGACAGAATCAGCGTCGCCGAGGCGATCGCACCGTAACGCTCGCCCAGCGCGCCGAGCATGGTCAGGCCGAAACTGGCCAGCGCCAGGGCCACGGCGAAAATGATCGGGTAGGGAAAGAGCAACTCCACCGACAGCGCGGCGATGCTGAAACACACCAGCGTCACCGCCAGAGCGTTGAGGCGACCCTGCCAACTGTCGTCGGTTTCGGCCAGGGCGCTGGCAATGATGCCGAGGAACAACGGGATTAGCAGGCCCATTTCATCCTGATACCAGCACAGCGCCATGCTGCCGGTCAGGGCGATGAATACCCGCACGCTGTAGCTGAATTTATCCAGCGCCCACAGGCGCCGCAAAGACTGACGAAACGAGGTCGAGGACATGAAGTGCGAAGGCCTTCCGAGGCGATGCCGCTAAATTGAGCCAGTAATGACGCCGACGCAATGGCGCCGAGCACATCTGACAGCAAAAAGTGTTCCTTTTACTTACACCACAAACCAATGTGGGAGCGAGCCTGCTCGCGAAAGCGGAGTGTCATTCAACATTGATGTCGGCTGGTACACCGCATTCGCGAGCAGGCTCGCTCCCACAGGGTTTTGTATGTGGCCTTGAGTTAAGCGTACTGCGCGGCGGCGTAACCAGAGGCCCAGGCCCACTGGAAATTGAAGCCGCCCAGATGCCCGGTGACGTCGAGGACTTCCCCAATAAAGTACAGGCCCGGGCTTTTCAGCGACTCCATGGTCTTCGACGACACCTCGCGGGTGTCGACGCCACCCAGTGTCACCTCAGCCGTGCGATAGCCTTCAGTTCCCGCCGGCACGACCTTCCAGCTGCCAAGCTTCTCGGCAATCTCCGCCAGTTCAGCGTGGGTGTACTGCTTCATCGGTTTGGAGACAAACCAGTTGTCCGCCAGCAGGTTGGCCATCTTCTTGGTGAAGATCTCGCCAAGCAAAGTTTTCAACTCGCTGTTCGGGCGTTCAGCGAGTTGCTGTTGCAACCAGCTCGCCGCGTCGTGATCCGGCAGCAGGTTGATCTCCACCGTGTCGCCGGGCTCCCAGAACGAACTGATCTGCAAGATCGCCGGGCCACTGAGGCCACGATGGGTGAACAGGATGTTCTCGCGAAAGCTCTGGTCATTGCAGCTGACCAGACAATCCACCGAGGTGCCGGACAGCTCTGTGCACAACTCCTTGAGCTGGTCGGTAATGGTGAACGGCACCAGCCCGGCGCGGGTCGGCAGCAGCTCATGGCCGAACTGTTTGGCGACCTGATAACCAAAACCGGTAGCGCCCAGGGTCGGAATCGATAGCCCGCCGGTGGCGATCACCAGCGATTGGCACTGGACCTGGCCGAGGGTGGTGTCGAGCAGATAACCACTGTCGGTTTTTTCGATGGTCTGGATCGAGGTGTCCAGGTGCAGCTCGACGCCGGCCTGATCGCATTCATCAAGGAGCATGCCGAGAATGTCGCTGGATTTGTTATCGCAGAACAACTGGCCGAGTTTCTTCTCGTGGTACGGCACGCCATGTTTGCCGACCAGGCCGATGAAATCCCACTGGGTGTAACGCGCCAGCGCCGATTTGCAGAAATGCGGGTTCTGCGAAAGGAAATTGCTCGGTTCGGTGTACATGTTGGTGAAATTGCAGCGGCCACCGCCGGACATGAGGATTTTCTTGCCGGCCTTGTTCGCGTGGTCGAGCAGCAACACCTGACGCCCGCGCCCGGCGGCGGTCAGGGCACACATCAAGCCGGCCGCGCCAGCGCCAATGATCACGACTTCGGTAGAGCGCAAAACGGTGTCCTCTTGGTGGGTCGCTACAAAACAAACTGTGGGAGCGAGCCTGCTCGCGAAAGCGTTGTGTCATTCAACAATGATGTCGACTGACAGTTTGCATTCGCGAGCAGGCTCGCTCCCACAGGGGATCTCCTATGGATGGAAGATCGCTTACAGAATACGCACGCGCAACGAGCGGCCCTTGATCTTGCCGTCGTTCAGGCGCTGCAAGGCCTGCATGGCCACGGTGCGTTCAACGGCGACGTAGGCCTGGAAATCGAAGATCGCGATCTTGCCGACCTGCGCACCGGGAATGCCCGCTTCGCCGGTCAGTGCGCCAAGAATGTCGCCCGGGCGCACTTTGTCTTTGCGGCCAGCGCCGATGCACAGGGTGGTCATCGGCGGTTGCAGCGGCGCCAGTCCCTGGGACTTGAGGTTGTCGATCTGATCCCAGTTCAGCGGCGCTTTCTGCAGTTGTTCGATGGCTTGCGCACGATGAGCTTCGGACGGCGCGACCAGGCTGATGGCGATGCCTTTCTCGCCCGCGCGACCGGTACGGCCGACGCGGTGGATGTGGATTTCCGAATCGCGCGCCAGCTCGACGTTGATCACCATGTCCAGCGCATCGATATCCAGACCACGGGCCGCGACGTCGGTGGCAACCAGTACCGAGGTGCTGCGGTTGGCGAACATCGCCAGCACCTGATCGCGGTCACGCTGTTCCAGATCGCCGTGCAGGCCTACAGCGGAAATGCCTTTGGCGGTCAGGTGATCGACGGTTTCCTGAACCTGCTGCTTGGTGAAGCAGAACGCCACACAGGACGCCGGACGGAAGTGGTGCAGGACTTTGGTCACCGCGCTCATGCGCTCTTCCGGGGAAATCTCGTAGAAGCGCTGCTCGATCTGCGTGTCGTCGTGGAAGGCTTCAGCCTTGACGGTCTGCGGATCGCGCATGAATTTCGAAGCCAGTTGCTTGATGCCCACAGGGTAGGTCGCGGAGAACAGCAGAGTCTGCCGGCGCTCCGGGGTCTTGATGATGATGTCTTCGATGGCGTCGTAGAAACCCATGTCGAGCATGCGGTCGGCTTCGTCGAGGATCAGCGTGTTCAGGCCATCGAGCACCAGCGAACCCTTGCGCAAGTGCTGCTGAATGCGCCCCGGGGTGCCGACGATGATGTGCGCGCCGTGTTCCAGCGAAGCGATCTGCGGGCCGAACGACACGCCGCCGCACAGGGTCAGGACCTTGATGTTGTCTTCGGCGCGGGCCAGACGGCGGACTTCCTTGGCCACCTGGTCGGCCAGCTCGCGGGTCGGGCAGATCACCAGCGCCTGGCAACCGAAGTAGCGCGGGTTGATCGGGTTGAGCAGGCCGATGCCGAATGCGGCGGTCTTGCCGCTGCCGGTCTTGGCCTGGGCGATCAGGTCCATCCCCTTGAGGATCACCGGCAAGCTCTGCGCCTGGATCGGCGTCATCTGGGCATAACCGAGTGATTCGAGGTTAGCCAGCATGGCGGCGGACAGCGGCAGAGTATTAAAAGCGGTGGCGATGGTGGTCACGGGACTGGCCTGCAAAACAAAATGTCGCGCAGTGTAGCAGCCCCGTGCCGGTTTCCTCGACAGTTCTGGACGAACAGCGATTGAACCCGAGGCAGGGATTACCTGTGGCGAGGGGATTTATCTGTGGCGAGGGGATTTATCCCCGATGGGGTGCGCAGCACCCCCAATACCTGCCACCTCGATTCATCCGGCTGACCGCATCCAACCGTTTTGGGGCTGCTGCGCACCCCAGCGGGGATAAATCCCCTCGCCACAGAAGTTCTTCAGCAGCCACAGATGTCCTCCAGCACAATCAGTGCTCGATGTGCTCCTGTGGCCGTTTCGCCCGTCGGCCGTCTTCCTTGGACAGCTGCGAGAAGATCGTCGCCGCCAGCATCGCCATCACACCGACCGTGACGAAGGTCAGCTGGAACGCACCGAGTACGGTTTCCACGCCATCGTTGCCGACCTTCGCAGTGAAGCCGCCGAGCAGCGCACCGGCGCAAGCCACGCCGAGGCTCAGCGACAACTGCGCGACCACCGACAGCAGACTGTTGCCGCTGCTGGCACTGGCATCGTCGAGGTCGATCAGCGTCACCGTGTTCATCGCGGTGAATTGCAGCGAGTTGATTGCACCCAGCACGGCTAGCAGGCACAGCAGCAGCCAGTACGGCGTCTGCTCGCTGACCAGACCCATGCTCGCCAGCATGATCCCCAGCGCCAGCGTGTTGCCGGTGAGCACGATGCGATAGCCGAGGCGTTCGATCAGCGGCCGCGCGACCCACTTGGCGATCATCGCCGCAGCGGCCAGCGGCAACATGCTCATCCCGGCTTGCGACGGCGAGTAACCCAAGGCCACTTGCAGCAGTAGCGGCACCAGAAACGGCAAAGCGCCGCTGCCCAGTCGCGCGAACAGGTTGCCGAGAATGCCGACGGCAAACGTGCGGGTCTTGAACAATGACGGCGCGAACAACGGGTTTTCGATGTGCCCGGCGCGCAGCCAATACGCCGCCAGACAGGCCATGCCGGCGAACAGCAGCAACATCACCCGCAGGTGCGGCAGGTGCAGTTCGCCAAGGCCTTCCATGGCGATGGTGATGAGGATCATCGCCGCGCCGAACAGCAGAAAGCCGAGGCTATCGAAGCGCGTGCGCTCCGTGCCGCGCAGGTCGGGAATGAACTTCCACACCGCATAACAGCCGATCACCCCGACCGGCAGATTGATCAGGAAGATCCAATGCCACGTCACGTATTCCACCATCCAGCCGCCCATGGTCGGGCCGATCAGCGGGCCGAGCAGGCCGGGAATGGTGATGAAACCCATGATCCGCACCAGTTCCGAGCGCGGATAGGCGCGCAGCACCACCAGCCGCCCGACCGGCAGCATCAGCGCACCGCCGAGGCCCTGAATCACCCGCGCACCGATGAGCATGCTCAGGCTGCTGGACAAAGCGCAGAGCAGCGAGCCGAAGCTGAACAGCAGAATGGCGCCGAAGAAGATTTTCTTGGTGCCGAAGCGGTCGGCGATCCAGCCGGAGGCCGGGATCAGCAGGGCCACGGTGAGCATGTAGGCGATGATCACACCCTGCATGCGCAACGGGTCTTCGGCCAGATCGCTGGCCATGGCCGGCAGCGCGGTGTTGAGGATGGTCCCGTCGAGGGACTGCATGAAGAAGGCGATGGCGACGACCCACGGCAACCAGCGGGCGGTGATGGCGTCGAGAGGCGGGCGGTTGGGCATGGAACCTCGTGTGGGTGGTTAATCCAGAGTTTTGTTCAAACATGAAACCCTGTGGCGAGGGGATTTATCCCCGCTGGGTCGCGCAGCGGCCCCAAAAAAGCGGGACTGCTGCGCAGTCCATCGGGGATAAATCCCCTCGCCACAGTTTCTATTCCAACAGGTGATCCCCTGTGTGCCGGGGATCTTTGTTTTACAGCGTTAGGGTCAACCGGCTGACCAGTGCCCCCGGCAATAGCGCTGACGAGGTATTGCGCTGGCTGTAGGTACTGGCCGACAGCAGCAATTCGCGTTCGGTGGTCAACGCTTCCAGCTGCGAACCGAGCAGGTTATAGGCGCTGTCGTCGAAACGCATGGTGCTGACCGGCGCCTGGATTTCGCCGTTCTCGACCCAGAAGGTCGCGAAGCGGGTCATGCCGGTCATGCGCGCCGCCGGTTGATCCGAGTAGTTCAGGTACCACAGGTTGCTGATGTACAGGCCGGTGCCCAACTGCTTGAGGATCTCTGCTTGCGACAGATCACCGGCGGCCATGTTCAATGCGCTGGGCATCTCGCCGCCACCCGCACCGTTCGCCGCCAGACCATATTCGGCGGCGCTGCGCGAGCCGACCAGTTGATCGCCGGCCCGGCCTTCGATGATCAGACGCAGATCGCTGCGCGGATAACCCTCGGCGGAAAACGCCGGGCTAAGGGATTCGCTGACTTTCTCATCCAGCGACACCAGCGGACTGAACGCCTGATCGCCGACGTAGAGTTTCTGCAACGGACTGCTCTTGCTGGCGATCGACTGCGCCGAGAACCCGCCCCAACTGAGCATGCCCATGATTTCTTCCAGCGCTGCCGGTGCCAGATAGGCGCGGTACTGTCCCGGTGCCAAAGTGCGTAACGGTCGGCCGAGAAACTCCAGCTGTTCGCGGGCCTGGGCGAAACGCCGGGCAAACCCTTCGTCGCTCCAGTCATGCCCGGCGTAGCTGGCCTTCACCGCTTCGCCGTTTTCATGGAACAGGCTGAAGTCGAAGTTGAAACTGTTGGCTTCATGCCAGCCGAACGCGCCGGCGGAACTGGCGAAACCGCGGCTGATCGGGCCGGCAGCATAGAAGCCGACCAGATCGAGACCTTCAGCGGCAGCGCAGATTTGCCCAACGACATCTTCGGTGTCCGGCAGCGGATGCGCTTGTACGTGCGTGCTCTGCCAGCTGTTGTGATTGAGCAGCAGGTACGGATCCTGCGGCAGCAGCGGCAGGGTTTCGCGCAGTTGTTGCAGGCCCTCGGCGAGGCGTTGCAGATCGGCTTCCTGATCCCCGGACAAGGTGATCTGCAGGTCGGCGTGGCGACCGTCGTTGATCAGTTTCAGGCCGACGTTGGCCTGTTGCACTTGCCCGGCCTGGCGCACCTTGGCGTGATTGAAGCGCACGAACGCCGAGGTTTCGGCGGCGTAGCTGAGCGTGAACTGTTCCGGCTCGCGCACGCTGTCGCGCAGCCAGTTGACCATGACGTTGAAGGCGTCGGACTGACGCTTCGAAATGCTCATCAGGCGTCTCCCCCAAACACATCGATGTTGCTGAATACGCAGGCCGGCGAAGCGTGGCCGACGCGAATCACCTGGTTCGGTTCGCCCTTGCCGCAGTTCGGCGTGCCCAGCACCTTGACGGTGTTGGCATCGCCGACGGCGCGCAGGCTCTTCCAGAAGTGCGCGGAAATGGCCCGGTAGTTGGGATTTTTCACCACGCCTTTAAGTTCACCATGCTCGATCAACTGGCCCCATTCGCAGCCGAACTGGAATTTGTTGCGCGCATCGTCGATCGACCACGAGCGATTGGTGCTCATCAGGATGCCGTGCTCGATACCACCGATCATCTGCTCCAGCGTCTGATCGCCCGGCTCGATGTTGAGGTTGGCCATGCGGTCGATCGGTGGCCGGTTCC
This sequence comes from Pseudomonas triticicola, assembly GCF_019145375.1. Lineage (NCBI taxonomy): Bacteria > Pseudomonadati > Pseudomonadota > Gammaproteobacteria > Pseudomonadales > Pseudomonadaceae > Pseudomonas > Pseudomonas triticicola. The sequence continues at coordinate 22,028 of NZ_JAHSTX010000002.1, forward strand.
AGCCGCAGGCGCGGCTGTTGGCAACGCCTTCGAGGCCGGCACGATACTGCGACAGTGCCCCACCCAATGGCCGCAGCAACAGGCCGTCGCGGATCAGGAATTGTTTGCTCGCCGCAGTGCCGTCGTCGTCATGGCCGTAGCTGGCGAGTTCTTCCGGGATGCCCGGGTCGAAGGTTACGTTGAGCAGGTTGGAGCCGTATTGCAGGCTGCCGAAATCGCTGGTCTTGACGAAACTGGTGCCGGCGTAATTGCGCTCATCGCCGAGGATGCGGTCGAGCTCCAGCGGGTGACCGATGGATTCATGGATCTGCAGCATCATCTGATCAGGCATCAGCAGCAGGTCGCGCGGGCCTTGCGGGGTGTTCGGCGCGAGCAGCAGTTGCAGGGCCTGGTCGGCGACTTGCGGACCTGCACCGACCAGACCGCAGCGGCTGATGACATCGGCGCCACCCTGCTGGCCGAAGTTCTCGCGGCCGAGGCTGCGGGTCTGGCTGTCGTTGCCGTCGTAGGCGGTGACGTCGAGGCTCGGATAAACGAAGCGCTGGGCCTGGCGCAATTCGGCGCCGGCGCTGCTCAGGTAGATCTGCTCGACGTTAGTGATGCCGATGCTCACCTGCCAATTGACCAGGCGCTCATCCTTTGGCACCGAGGCGGATTCCGCACCGAGCAGATCGAAGCATTCGCTCAAGGACGGGAAGGGCTGTTCGAGGTTGGGTGAAAAATAATCAGCGCGGTCACTGGAAAGCGTCTGCTCGCGCAGATCGAGCAAGGCGTGCGGCTTGAGCCGGCGGGCCTGTTGCTCGGCGCGCTCGAGAGCGGCTTGCAGGCCTTGTTGCGAGAGGTCATTGGTCGCCGCGTAGGCTTCGACGCCATTAACGCGCACGGTGAGCATTGCGCCTTCATCGCGGCTCAGGCTCGGCGGTTCGGCGACGTTCTTGCGCACCGACAGAAACTGCCCGGACTCGCGCACATACCGCAGGGAAAAAAATTCAGCGCCCGTGCGCAAGGCAGCAAAGCGCTGCTTGAGCTGGGGGTGGAAATCGAACATTCGAGAACCTCCTTGTAATGGAGTAGCGGCATGGCGACAGCGGGGAGGGGTGAAACGGTTACGCGAGGTCTAGAGTAGGCCTGCGTGGGGGTAGGATCAAGTGAAGAGGGGGTGTAGGGGGATTTACTGTGCAGCGGGGGAATTTGTGCTGAATTTGAGGGCCCCTTCGCGAGCAGGCTCGCTCCCACAGTTGAAATGCATTCCAATGTGGGAGCGAGCCTGCTCGCGAAGGTCGCGCCTCGGTCTTACGACTTACTGCGTAACCGGTGTGATATCCCGCATCGGCTTGCCCTTGACCGGGGCGCCGTTCGCCACGTAATAAGCAGCGTTGCTGCGCGGCAGCGGCTTGCGGCCACGGATCTTGTCGGCGATTTTCTCGGCCATCATGATCGTCGGCGCGTTGAGGTTGCCGGTGGTGATGATCGGCATGATCGAGGCATCGACCACGCGCAGGCTCTGCATGCCGTGCACACGACCTTCGCCATCGACCACGGCCATCTCGTCGGTGCCCATCTTGCACGAGCAGGACGGGTGGAACGCGGTTTCGGCGTGCTCGCGGATGAACTTGTCGAGCTGCTCATCGGTTTGCACGTCGATGCCCGGGCTGATTTCGCGACCACGGAACGCGTCGAGGGCCGGCTGCTGCATGATTTCGCGGGTCAGGCGGATGCCGTCGCGAAATTCCTGCCAGTCCTGCTCGGTGGCCATGTAGTTGAAGAGGATGCTCGGGTGCTGGCGCGGGTCCTTGGATTTGACCTGGATGCGACCACGGCTCGGCGAGCGCATGGAACCCATGTGCGCCTGGAAACCGTGTTCTTTCACACCGTTGCTGCCGTTGTAGTTAATCGCCACCGGCAGGAAGTGGTACTGGATGTTCGGCCATTCGAATTCCGGACGCGAACGAATGAAACCGCCGGCCTCGAACTGGTTGCTGGCGCCGATACCGGTGCCGTTGAACAGCCACTCGGCACCGATCGCCGGCTGGTTGTACCAGAGCAGCGATGGATACAGCGAAACCGGTTGGGTGCAGGCGTATTGCAGGTACAGCTCGAGGTGATCCTGCAGGTTTTCACCGACGCCCGGCAGATCGTGGACCACCGGGATGTCGAGGCTTTCCAGCAGTTTCGCCGGGCCGACACCGGAGCGCTGCAGAATCTGCGGCGAAGCGATGGCGCCGGAGCACAGCAGGACTTCCTTGCGCGCCTTGGCTTCAACGCGTTCTTCAGCGTCGCCGATCAGGTAACGCACGCCGACCGCACGCTTGCCTTCAAAGAGAATCTTGTCGGTCAGGGCGTGGGTGACGATGGTCAGGGTCGAACGCTTCTTGGCGATGTCGAGGTAGCCACGGGCGGTGGAAGCACGGCGGCCGTTCGGCGTCACGGTGCGGTCCATCGGGCCGAAGCCTTCCTGCTGGTAACCGTTCAGGTCTTCGGTGCGCGGGTAACCGGCCTGCACGCCGGCTTCAACCATGGCGTGAAACAGCGGGTTGTTGCCGGCTTTCGGCGTGGTCACGCTGACCGGGCCGTCGCCACCGTGGTAATCGTTCGGGCCGATGTCACGGGTTTCGGCTTTGCGGAAGTACGGCAGGCAATCGAGGTACGACCAGTCTTCCAGGCCCGGCAGTTTCGCCCAGCCGTCATAGTCCATGGCGTTGCCACGGATGTAGCACATGCCGTTGATCAGCGAAGAGCCGCCGAGGCCTTTGCCGCGACCGCATTCCATCCGGCGACCGTCCATGTGTGGCTCTGGATCGGTTTCGTAGGCCCAGTTGTAACGACGACCCTGCAGCGGGAACGCCAGCGCAGCGGGCATCTGGGTACGAAAGTCGAGGCGGTAGTCCGGCCCCCCGGCTTCGAGCAGCAGAACGGTGACGCCTTCGTCTTCAGTCAGACGGGTCGCCAGAGTGTTACCGGCCGAGCCGGCGCCGATGATGATGTAATCGAATTCTTGGGACATTGAATGCACCCTCTTTGAAGTTGGTCAGGTCAACTGTGACCGCGCACCTGTGGCGAGGGGATTTATCCCCGTCCGGCTGCGCAGCAGTCGCAGAGTCAGCGACTGGTTCTGTCTGGAGAATTGCAGTGTCTGGAGGGGGGCCGCTTCGCAGCCCGACGGGGATGAATCCCCTCGCCACAAGGGCCCCACCCGGACTCTGAGTCAGATCAGAACACCGAGACGTAATCGCCCAACTCGACCTGTACCGATTTGATGCGCGTGAAGTTGTTCAGCGAGCTGATACCGTTTTCACGGCCAACACCCGACTGCTTGTAGCCACCGACCGGCATTTTTGCGTCGGACTCGCCCCAGGCGTTGATCCAGCAGATACCGGCTTCCAGTTGATGGATCACGCGGTGTGCGCGGTTCAGGTCTTTGGTGACGATACCGGCGGCCAGGCCGAAGTCGGTGTCGTTGGCGCGGCGGATCACTTCTTCTTCGGTTTCGTAGGAGAGGATCGCCATCACCGGGCCGAAGATTTCTTCGCGCACGATGGTCATGTCGTCGGTGCAGTCGGTGAACACGGTTGGCGCTACGAACGCGCCCTTGGCGAATTCGCCGTCGGTCAGGCGACCGCCACCACACAGCACGCGTGCGCCTTCTTCTTTACCCTTGGCGATGTAAGCCAACACGCTTTCCATGTGCGGGAAGCTGACCAGCGGGCCGAAGTTAGTGTTCTCGTCTTCCGGGTTGCCAACGCGGATGCGGGCAACGCGCTCAACGATCTTGGCTTCAAAAGCGGCTTTCAGATGCGCCGGTACGAACACGCGGGTGCCGTTGGTGCAGACCTGACCGGAGCTGTAGAAGTTGGCCATCATTGCCGTGTCGGCGGCGCGATCGAGGTCGGCGTCGTCGAAGATGATCAGCGGCGACTTGCCGCCCAGTTCCATGGTCACGTCCTTGAGCGACGAAGCCGAAGCGCTGGCCATGACTTTCTTGCCAGTGTCGGTGCCACCGGTGAAGGAGATTTTCTCGATGCGCGGGTGCTCGGTCAGCCAGGTGCCGACTTCGCGGCCGCTGCCGGTCAGGACGTTGAACACGCCGTTCGGCACGCCGGCTTCGGTGTAGATCTCGGCCAGTTTCAGAGTAGTCAGCGAAGTGACTTCACTTGGCTTGAAGATCATCGCGTTACCGGCCGCCAGGGCTGGAGCGGATTTCCACAAAGCGATCTGGATCGGGTAGTTCCACGCGCCGATACCGGCGACCACGCCCAGTGGTTCGCGACGGGTGTAAACGAAAGAGGTGTCACGCAGCGGGATCTGCTCGCCTTCGATGGCGGGCACCAGGCCTGCGTAGTATTCCAGCACGTCAGCGCCGGTGACGATGTCGACATACTTGGTTTCGGAGAAGGATTTGCCGGTGTCCAGGGTTTCCAGCGCGGCCAGCTCATCGTTGCGCTCGCGCAGGATGTCGACGGCGCGGCGCAGGATGCGCGAACGCTCCATGGCGGTCATCGCGGCCCAGATTTTCTGGCCCTTTTCGGCGCTGACCACAGCGCGCTCGACGTCGTCTTTGGTCGCACGTTGCACCAGTGCGAGGACTTCACCGTTCGCCGGGTTGATGGCTTCGAAGGTGGCGTCGCTGCCGGCGTCGGTGTACGCGCCATCGATGTAGAGTTTTTGCAGTTCGAAACGGGCCATAGTGTCCTCGCAAGTGCATTGGTGGTTGGCGTTGACCACCGCGATGACGCTGCGGTGGAGTTCAGGGGCCGAGCATTTTCTGTGTGCTCTAGCTCACCTTCTTGGCCAATTGGAAATCCATGTATTCGTAAGCGATCTGTTGCGCCTGCGCCGTGTCGAAAGCGTCTCCCGACAGCGCGCCGCGCAACCACAAACCGTCGATCAAAGCTGCCAGGCCTCGGGCGGCATTGCGCGCATCTTCGAGCGGCAACACACGGCGGAACTGGCAGCACAGGTTGGAATACAGACGGTGATCGTTGATCCGCTGCAACCTGTGCAAAGACGGCTGGTGCATGCTGGTGGCCCAGAAGGCCAGCCAGGTTTTCATTGCCGGGCCATTGACCTGGCTGGCGTCGAAGTTGCCTTCGATGATCACCTGCAGATGCGCCCGTGGGCTGTCATCTGCCAGCGCCTGACGGCGCGCGGTGACGCTCTCGCTGAGGGCGGTCATCAGGTACCGCATCGTGGCGGCGATCAGGCCGTTCTTGTCCTGAAAGTAATGACTGATGATGCCATTCGAGACACCGGCCAAACGGGCGATCAGCGCAATGCTGGCGTCCCCCATTCCGACCTGATCGACCGCTTGCAAAGTGGCTTCGATCAATTGTTGGCGGCGGATGGGTTGCATACCGACCTTGGGCATCTTGCACATCTCCTTAGGCCTTCCGAGGGGCGAATGACGCCGATCGGATTGAGGGCCAGTCTATTTTGTTTTGATTGAACGTTCAATCAACAAAGAATAAGATCTGCGACAATTCGTCGCTGCCTACAGAAAATTCCTACGCGTAATGACGATAAAAACCGACACCTGAAACGGCTCGAAACCTGCGCGGGGCATGGCGCGGTTCGCGATTCGATGGACGTGTTGAAAGGGCAAGACGCTCGGGGCCAGGTTTCGGATGAACGTCCGTCGCCTCTGGCCACGAAAGCGAATACGCAACGCCATTTCGGCAGGTTCGGGCTTTTTTCGGAGTGTCTTTATATCACCCGCCGGTCGGCTGCCAACTAACCGATTGGTCGGGTTCCGTGATGCCTTGTGTTCTTCTCTCGCACTGCCTGGAGCATTTGTGCCATGAGTTCTGCCTCGCTAATAAAGACCCCGCCCGAGAAGGTGACGGTCAACGGTTGGGTGTTCTACACCTCGACCGCGCTGATTCTGTTGTTGACCGCCATTCTGATCATCGCCCCGCAAGAGGCCGGCAGAATGTTGGGCATGGCCCAGGCCTGGTTGTCGCGCAGCTTCGGCTGGTACTACATGGTGGTGATCGCCGCCTACCTGGTGTTCGTGGTCGGTCTGGCGTTTTCCTCGTACGGCAAACTCAAACTGGGCAGCAAGGACGACACCCCGGATTTCAGTTACGGCGCCTGGGCGGGGATGCTGTTCTCGTCGGGCATCGGCATTTCGCTGTTGTACTTCGGCGCGTCCGAGCCGCTGGATCACTATTTCAATCCGCCGGAAGGCACCTCGGCCACGAATATGGCCGCGCGGCAGGCGGTGCAACTGACTTTCCTGCACTGGGGCCTGCACGGCTGGGCGATCTATGCACTGGTCGGCCTGGCCGTGGCGTATTTCGCCTATCGGCATAACCAGCCGCTGGCGCTGCGTTCGGCGCTGTATCCGCTGGTCGGCGAGCGCTGGGTCAAAGGCGCGGCCGGGCACGCGGTGGACGGCTTCGGCATGTTCGTGACCCTGCTGGGTCTGGTGACCAACCTGGGGATTGGCTCGCTGCAAGTGTCGTCCGGGCTGGAAAACCTGTTCGGCATGGAGCACAGCAACACCAACCTGCTGATCGTCATCATCGTCATGAGCACCGTGGCGACCATCGCTGCCGTGTCGGGCGTGGAAAACGGCATTCGGCGTCTGTCCAACCTGAACATCGTGCTGTTCAGCGGCCTGCTGATTTTCGTCCTGCTGTTCGGCCCGACCCTGCACCTGCTCAACGGCTTCGTGCAGAACATCGGTGACTACCTCAACGGCGTGGTGCTGAAGACCTTCGACCTGTACGTCTATGAAGGCGACAGCGCCAAGTCCGATCGCTGGCTGGGCCTGTGGACGCTGTTCTACTGGGCCTGGTGGATTTCCTGGGCGCCATTCGTGGGCATGTTCATCGCACGGATTTCCCGTGGCCGCAGCGTGCGTGAACTGGTCGCTGGCGTGCTGCTGATTCCGCTGGGCTTCACCTTGGCGTGGCTGTCGATCTTCGGCAACTCGGCGCTGGATCTGGTGATGAATCAGGGCGCGGTGGAGCTGGGCAAGACGGCGCTGGAACAGCCGTCGATGGCGATCTATCAGTTGCTTGAGCATTACCCGGCGTCGAAAGTCGTCATCGGTGTGTCGATCTTCGTCGGCTTCGTGCTGTTCCTGACCCCGGCCGATTCCGGCGCGGTGATGATGGCGAATCTTTCCTGCAAGGGCGGCAACGTCGACGAAGACGCGCCGCACTGGCTGCGGATCTTCTGGTCGGTGGTGATCACCCTGGTGACCATCGGCCTGCTGTTCGCCGGCAACTTCGAAGCCATGCAGACCATGGTCGTGCTGGCCGGCCTGCCGTTCTCGGTGGTGCTGATCTGCTTCATGTTCGGCCTGCACAAGGCGATGCGCCAGGACGTGCAGATCGAACAGGAGCAAGCGCAACTGGCCGAGCGCGGACGCCGTGGTTTCAGCGAGCGCCTGACGCAACTTGATCTGCAGCCGAGCCAATCGGTGGTGCAGCGCTTCATGGACAAGCATGTCACCCCGGCGCTGGAAGATGCAGCGGCGCAATTGCGCAATCAGGGCATTGAAGTGCAAACGCTGCTGGGCAAGGCCAAGCGTTGCATGGGCGTGCGGGTCGAGATGGAAGAGGGCAACCCTTTCGTTTACGAAGTGAGCCTGGACGGTTATCTGGCGACCCCGACCGAATCGGCGCAATCAGATGAAGCGCGTCAGCGTTACTACCGTGCCGAGGTGTATCTGCACAATGGCAGTCAGGACTACGACTTGATGGGCTTCACTCCTGAGCAGATTACGCGGGATGTGCTGGATCAGTTTGAAAGCCATCGGCAGTTGTTGGGGCGGGTTTATAGCTAAAGTCAAAAGCCTGCCCTCACCCCAGCCCTCTCCCGGAGGGAGAGGGAGCTGACCGAGGTGTCTTGCGCTATACGCCGACCTGGAAGACCGAGTCGATTATGGGTTTGGAACCCGACCGGAAGCTTCTCCAAGCCTGAGTTCGACTCGATTTCTCAGGTCGATGTAGCTCGAAAGTTCAACTGGGTCAGTCCCCTCTCCCTCTGGGAGAGGGCTAGGGTGAGGGGCTTTTCCCTGACCCAATAAAAAGGGATCGCTCACCGCGATCCCTTTTTTTATCCCACCTGGCGCATTACCCCAGATTCTTGCCCAACAACGCGTGATACAACTCGCTGTCGCCCAGAATCCCCACCACATGATTGTTATCGTGCAGCACCAGCTTGTTGCCGGTCTGATAACGAATCTGCAGCGCATCACGCATGCCGATGTTCGACTCCACCAGCGTTGGCTTGCGCTCCAGGCCTTCCACTGCTTGCCCCGGTACCCAGTTCTGCAGGTTCAGCACCGAGCCGTTCTGGCGTGCGCCTTTGATGGTGTTGCCTTCGGCCAGGTCCAGCCACGAGTCGCCGCCCGGATCCAGGCACACCGAGCCGTTGATGCGTTTGCACTTGTCCAGCGTGCGCATCAGGCTGCGGCCGCAGAGCACGTTGAGCGGATTGGTGTGGGCGACGAAGGTGCGCACATAGTCGTCCGCCGGGTTGAGGACGATCTCTTCCGGCACGCTGTACTGGATGATCCGACCGTCCTTCATGATCGCGATGCGGCTACCCAGTTTGAGCGCTTCATCGAGGTCGTGGCTGACGAACACGATGGTCTTACTCAGCTTGCGTTGCAGCTCCAGCAGTTCATCCTGCAGGCCTTGGCGGATCAGCGGGTCGAGAGCCGAGAACGGTTCGTCCATCAGCAGAATATCGGCGTCCATGGCCAGCGCGCGGGCGAGGCCGACGCGCTGCTGCATGCCGCCGGAGAGTTCGTCCGGCTTCTTGTTGCGCCACTGGGTCAGGCCGACCAGTTCGAGCTTCTCGTCGACCAGTTTCTTGCGTTCCTTCTCCGGTCGACCCTGCATTTCCAGACCGAAACTGATGTTCTCGCGCACTGTCAGCCAAGGCATCAGGGCGAACTTCTGGAACACCATGGCAATGCGCTTGGTGCGCATCATTTTCAGCTCGGCGGGCGTGCAGGACGCGATGTCGATCTGGCGGTTTTCATGCTCGACAAACAGCTTGCCGCGGCTCACGGTGTTGAGGCCGTTGATGCAGCGCAGCAGGCTCGACTTGCCCGAGCCGGACAGGCCCATCAGCACGCAGATCTCGCCCTTGTTGATGTCCAGCGTGGCTTTTTCCACGCCGACGATCTGACCGGTCTTCTTCAGGATCTCGTTGCGGGTCATGCCCTGATCGAGCAGCTTGAGTGCCTCGCGCGGATCCTTGGAGAAGATTACGTCGACGTCTTCGAAGCGAATTATGCTCATGCGTCACCCCCTACTTTGGCGTCGGGTTGTTTGCAGATACGGTCGAGCATGATCGCCAGCAGTACGATTGCCAGGCCTGCTTCGAAGCCCAGCGCAATATCAGCAGTGTTCAGTGCGTTGACCACCGGTTTGCCGAGTCCGTCGGCGCCGACCAGTGCCGCGATCACCACCATCGACAGCGACAGCATGATGCACTGGGTGATGCCGGCCGCGATGCTCGGCATGGCGTGCGGCAGTTCGATCCTTGAGAGCAATTGGCGACGCGAGCAGCCGAAGGCCTTGCCGGCGTCCATCAGTTCTTGCGGGACATCGCGGATGCCCAGGTAGGTCAGGCGGATCGGCGCCGCGATGGCGAAGACCACCGTGGAGATCAGGCCCGGAACCACACCCAGCCCGAAGAGGGTCAGGGTAGGAATGAGGTAAACGAAGGTCGGTACGGTCTGCATCAGATCGAGCACCGGCCGCATCATGGTGTAGAACATCGGTTTGTGCGCGGCGACGATGCCCAGCGGCACGCCGATCAACACGCAGACCAGGGTGGCGAACAGCACCTGGGCGAGGGTTTCCATGGTTTCCTGCCAGTAACCCAGGTTGAGGATCAGCAGGAACGAGGCGACCACGAACGCGGTCAGGCCCCACTTGCGTTGAATCAGATGAGCGATGATGGCAATCAGGCCAATCAGCACCAACGGGTTGAACCAGGTCAGCGCAAACGTCACGCCGTGGATCATCGTTTCCAGTGTCACGGCGATTGCGTCGAAGGTGTTGGCGCCGTGTTGCGTCAACCATTCGACGAAGCCCGCGATGTACTGGCCTAAAGGTATTTTCTGATCAATCAGCATGGTAGTGAACGTCCGCATGCAAGGAAATTAACAGCCCGGGCAGGCACGCCTGCCCGGCATAAGCGGTGCCTTTCAAATCAAGGCGCGAGCTTGGCTTTCACGGCCTCCAGGCCTGGTTTACCGTCAATGGTGGTCACGCCAGCGAGCCAGGTATCGAGCACCTGTGGATTCTTTTTCAGCCAGGCCTTGGCGGCCGCGTCAGGCTTCATCTTGTCGTCGAGGATGTTGCCCATCAGTTCACTTTCCATGTCGACGGTGAACTCCAGGTTTTTCAACAGCTGACCGACATTGCTGCATTCTTCGGCGTAACCCTTGCGGGTGTTGGTCGCCACGGTGGCTGCGCCGAAATCGGGGCCGAAGAAATCGTCGCCGCCGGTCAGGTATTGAATCTTGAAGCGCTTGTTCATCGGGTGCGGTGCCCAGCCGAGAAAGACCACGGCGGTGTCGCGCTTCTGCGCCCGGTCGACTTGCGAGAGCATGCCGGCCTCGGAGGATTCGACGATCTTGAAGCCAGCGGTTTTCAGGCCGAAGGCATCCTTGTCGATCATGCTCTGGATCAGCCGGTTGCCGTCGTTGCCCGGCTCGATGCCGTAGATCTTGCCGTCGAGCTCTTTCTTGAATTTGGCAATGTCGGCGAAGTCATGCAGGCCTTTGTCATACAGGGCTTGCGGCACGGCGAGGGTGTATTTGGCGCCCTTGAGGTTGGTGCGCACGGTGTCGACGGTGCCGGCATCGCGATACGGCTTGATGTCGTTCTCCATGGTCGGCATCCAGTTACCGAGAAACACGTCCATGTTCTTGCCGTCGGCCAGCGACTTGTAGGTCACGGGCACGGAGATCATGGTGGTCTTGGTCTTGTAGCCGAGGGCGTTGAGAACAACGGAAGTGGTAGCGGTGGTGGCGGTGATGTCGGTCCAGCCGACATCGGAGAAGTTAACGAGGCTGCACTGTGCCGGTTCTGCGGCTTGCGCCAGTAACGGCAGACTCAGCAGGGCGGCCAACAACAACGACGGGGAACCTTTCATGGATGGACTCCTTGGTGTTTTTTTTGGCAGTGTTCCGACTGTGGACCACCGCACTTATGGGTTGCGGTTGGTGGCGTTCTGACGACAGCTCTACCGCAGCGCCTTGCAATCGAGTCATCCCGATCATGTACCAGTGAAAATCTGACGCCTACAGGGAGGGTCGTATCCAGTACAGGGATGGTCGCTTCCAGTGTCGGTGACGTCGCTTACAGCTTTTTTCCGCCCCCGATGACCTGCTCGACGGCATAAAAACGGCGTATTTGCGGGGCGAAAACGTAACGACGCTGCTGGACATGACTGCGTCGGTGTCAGACGCCGAGCGCGCCGACAAAAGCCCGATGATGCCGGCATTCGGCGGATCGCAGCTTGAGCGTAGCAGCTCCGCCAGCGGGCGCTTTTGCCGCCCGGACCGGTATTCTCAGGAGCTTCGCAGCAATGGCTATCAGCGTTTTCGACCTGTTCAAAATCGGCATCGGCCCTTCCAGTTCCCACACCGTCGGGCCAATGCGCGCCGCCGCACTGTTCGTCGAGTCGCTGCGCGGCAAGCATCAGCTGGAACAGGTGCGGCGCATCGAGGTGCAGTTGTTCGGATCGCTTTCCGCCACCGGCATCGGTCACGGCAGCGACAACGCAGTGATCATGGGCCTGATGGGCGAGTGGCCGGACGCAATCGACCCGGCGCAGATCGGCCCGCGCATTCAGGCGCTGCGTGAAACCCATACGCTTTTACTGGATGGTCGCCTGTCGGTGCCGTTTGTGTGGGCGCGGGACATGCGCCTGATCGATGAAAACCTGCCATTCCATCCCAACGCCATGACGCTGGTGGCCGAAGGCGAGTTCGGTGAGCTGCACCGTGACACCTACTATTCGGTCGGCGGCGGATTCGTCGTTGATGAGGCGCAGGCCAGCAGCGGTGTGGTCGATCTGGATCGCACCGAATTACCCTACGATTTCTCCAGTGCGGTCGAGCTGCTGGAGTTGTGCAAAACGCACAACCTGCGTGTTGCCGAACTGATGATGGCCAACGAAAAGGTCTGGCGCAGCGAAGAAGAGATCCGTGCCGGGCTGATGAAACTGTGGCGGGCGATGCAGGATTGCGTCGAGCAAGGCCTCAAGCACGAAGGCATTCTGCCCGGCGGCCTGAACGTGCGGCGGCGTGCGGCGAAGTTGCACCGCAGCCTGCAAGAGCTGAACAAACCGAACGTCATCGGCTCGACCCTGAGCGCCATGGAGTGGGTCAACCTGTTCGCCCTGGCCGTCAATGAAGAGAATGCCGCCGGCGGGCGCATGGTTACCGCGCCGACCAACGGCGCGGCGGGGATCATCCCGGCGGTGCTGCACTACTTCATGAAATTCAGCGAAGCGGTCACCGACGCCAACGTCGTCGACTATTTCCTCGGCGCGGCGGCGGTCGGCATTCTGTGCAAGAAGAACGCTTCGATCTCTGGGGCCGAGGTCGGCTGCCAGGGCGAGGTCGGTTCGGCTTGCGCGATGGCGGCGGCGGGGCTGGCGGAGATTCTCGGCGCCACGCCCGAGCAATTGTGCAACGCGGCGGAAATCGGCCTGGAGCACAATCTGGGCCTGACCTGCGACCCGGTCGGTGGCCTGGTGCAGGTGCCGTGCATCGAGCGCAATGCAATCGCGGCAGTGAAAGCGATCAACGCGGCGCAAATGGCCCTGCGCGGCGACGGGCAGCACTTTATCTCGCTGGACCGGGTGATCCGCACCATGCGCGATACCGGCGCCGATATGCATGACAAATATAAAGAAACTTCGCGCGGTGGCTTGGCGGTCAGTGCGGTTGAATGCTGAGCCAGCCACACCGAGGTGGATTCTTCGCGAGCAGGCTCGCTCCCACAATAGATCTCCAGTGAACACAATATTTGTGAACCCCAGATTCCAGTGTGGGAGCGAGCCTGCTCGCGAAGGCGCCAGACCAGTCAAAACTGCTCGACAAAAGAACACCCCGATCCAGCCACGCCACCTTTTGGCGCGTCGCAATCAGACAAGCCTCACTGGCAGTCGTGACTCTTCAGTCGTTACCTGACCGTCCGTCGTCCGTGCTTGCGGTGACACTCTGTGCAAATCCGCTGCAGGCCAGTTCCCACAAGTGCTACCGATCTGCTCACAGGCTGCGCGGCAGGGCTCTGGCGGCGCTTGATGGCACTTCGAAATGGCGTGTTCCGAGGTCTCGTATAGACGCGTCGCGAGGTCGTTTTCAGGAGTTATTGAATGGCCGTCCAATTTCAGGCACGGCAATTGCTCTGTCATAACAAAGCCTGCTTTCTCCGTGAGACGCGGGCAATAACAAGAGCCTCCGCCTGAGGCCGCCACCCGCTTTGTGTGAGGAGATACCGCGATGACGTCGTTCAACTCCGGGGCCCAACCCCAGAACCGTGCGCCTCAATCCATCGGCTTTCTGCTGCTGGACAATTTCACGCTGATTTCCCTGGCGTCCGCCGTTGAGCCGCTGCGCATGGCCAACCAGTTGTCCGGTCGCGAGCTGTATCGCTGGAGCACCCTCACCGTCGATGGCGGCCAGGTCTGGGCCAGTGACGGTCTGCAGATCACTCCCGACGCCTCCATGCACAAAGCCCCGCCCCTGGACACGGTGATCGTCTGCGGCGGCATCGGCATTCAACGTACCGTAACCCGTGAACACGTCTCGTGGCTGCAAAGCCAGGCGCGCCAGTCCAAGCGCCTGGGCGCGGTGTGCACCGGCAGTTGGGCGCTGGCCTGTGCCGGTCTGCTCGACGGCTTCGATTGCAGCGTGCACTGGGAATGCCTGGCGGCAATGCAGGAAGCCTTCCCGCGGGTGGCCATGAGCACACGCCTGTTCACCCTCGACCGCAACCGCTTCACCAGCTCCGGCGGCACCGCGCCGCTGGACATGATGCTGCACCTGATCAGCCGCGATCACGGTCGTGAACTGTCGGCAGCGATCTCGGAAATGTTCGTCTACGAGCGCATCCGCAACGAACAGGATCACCAACGTGTGCCGCTCAAGCACATGCTCGGCACCAACCAGCCGAAGTTGCAGGAAATCGTCGCGCTGATGGAAGCCAATCTGGAAGAGCCGATCGATCTGGATGAACTGGCGGTGTATGTCGCGGTGTCGCGTCGACAGCTGGAGCGGTTGTTCCAGAAATACCTGCACTGCTCGCCGTCACGCTATTACCTGAAGCTGCGCCTGATCCGCGCCCGGCAACTGCTCAAGCAGACGCCGATGTCGATCATCGAAGTGGCGTCGGTGTGTGGTTTCGTCTCCACGCCGCACTTCTCCAAGTGCTACCGCGAGTACTTCGGCATCCCGCCGCGTGACGAGCGCGTCGGTTCCAACACCACCCAGCAAGTGGCGATGCTGCCACTGCCGCAGGCCATCGTGATGTCACCGCTGTCGGGGCCGATGTCAGCGCTGAGTCAGGCGCGCAATGAGTCGACGTTTGCCAGCGTAAGGCTGTAGACCGAGTCATCGTTTTTCGCGAGCAGGCTCGCTCCCACAGTCGGAATGCATTCCAGGGTGGGAGCGAGCCTGCTCGCGAAGGGGTTTCTCAGGCGCTGTGGGACTGCTGGTAATCCGAGAGGGCCGGCAACAACTGCTTGTCGATCGCCTGGCGCACCGCCGGCTGAATGCTGGCGCCACTGGTGTACATGTCCTTGACCATCTTGCGCAGTTCGAATGCGCGAACATTATCCAGGCCACGCACCGCGCACTCACAGGCCTGCTCGGCGGTGGTACCGCTCGGCACCTGAATACCCAAGGCCTTGAGCTGGCCCAACAGATCTTCCTGGTCAATCAAATCGGCGTACATCATTACGCAAATCCTTCTGTGGCAACGGAGGTCTTGGCTCGATTCTGGTGGCCCCGACCGGACGCGGCAAGGGCGTTTTGTCGCGGTGGCCGGGACGACTATGAACAGGTCGTTTTCGGCTAACCGACTGGATGGGCGACTAGGCACACTGGCCCCAGCTCGCTTCACGAAGGTTTGGTCACCCTCGCCTGGCAGCTCCTCAACAGTACCCTCCTCAGCTCCGATCCTGTCACGGCTTGATCGGAGTTTTTTTTGCTTGTGAATCAGCCAGAGATTTGTTGTTCCCGCTGATGCTTTCGCGAGCAGGCTCGCTCCCACTTTGCAATGCGTACTCCTGTGGGAGCGAGCCTGCTCGCGAAGAACGATGACGCGGTTCAACGTTGCAACACCAGAACCCGCGACAACAACTCATCCCGGTCGACATAGCAGCCCTGAAAATGCCGCGCCCCGGTCGCTGGATCAAAGGCATTGCGCGCATGCAGCGTGCGGCGGTTGTCAAAGCACCACATCTCGCCCGGCTTGAGCCGCTGCATCAGCCGGAATCGCGGCGCGCGGGTCATCGCAATCAAGCGCCGATAGGCGCGATACAGCAACGGCATCTGCGCCACCGACGTATCGAACGCCCCGCGCAAAAAGTTGGCCATGCGAATCTCCGCCACCCGGCCCAGCGCATCCACAGCGATGATCGGCGCCAGGCAGCGGTAATCGCTGTGCCGGTCCTTGTTGCGAAATTCCACGGGGATTTCACACAGGGCCTCAAACAGCTGTGGCTCCTCCTGACGCAAGGCGTCGGCGATCGCAAAACCATCGACGAAAATACTTTCGCCACCCTCGGCATCATTCACCAGGCAATGCAGAAATTGCAGTCCCGGTTGCAGTTCACGAGTCGGTAGATCGGTGTGCAATGGCAGGTTGAAGGCGGTGTAGGCGTTGCTGTCGGCGTCGGCTTTGGATTGCACATTGAACAGCACGCCGAAGTTGCTTTCGCGGATGAAGGAAATCCGCTGCGCGATGAGCTTCAGCGAGCCTGGCTCGGTGGGCACGCCGCGCACTTGGGTCAGGCCGATGTCGCGCACGGCGAGCAACCATTGCAGCAGCGCGGCGTTGTCGTTCATCAGCGCGGTGTAGTCGAACACCGGCAACTGCAGATCGCTGTGCCACAAATGGGGCTGCGGTTTGCCGGCCAGGCGTTCGGCGCGGGATTCATCGTCGTAGGCATGTGCGCGCAACCAGCCCGGGTCGAAGCGGCTGAGGTGACCGTCCTGCCAGTCGATGCGCAGGCAACCATCGGTGTCGATGCGCGTGGCCAGCGCTTGCAAATCCTCGGCGGCATCGACGCTTTCAAAGACTTGCTCGCGAGTGACGCTGTAGACACATTGATCACACGGGCAATTGTCGCGCAGCCATACGTGGTGAAACGGGCTGACACGTCCGTCAGCCCATTCGATGACAACGCGATCCGCCAGACCCTGCACGCCACCGAGCGCGCTGATCAACGGATAAGTACGAAAATCGGCAACAGCGACGGCGGTATTCATGGCGGCTCCTTGGCAGTGGGGGATTTACCGAGCGGGTGGCAGCGCGATCACGCGGCCGATGTAAGCGGGAGCGGGCAGGTCGGTCTGGTCGGCGACGATGGCTTGCAGGCGATGTAACGTATCAGGGCTGAACGGCGCCGAGCGCGGGCCGGCGAGGTCGACGTGCAGGAGCATCTGTTCGTTGCCGGCCAACTCTTGCTCATCGCCGATTTTGTGCAGGCTGTGGTAGAGGTGCAGGCGCTTGCTGTCGTGGCCGATGATTTGCGTGCGCACTTCCACCTCGGTGTCGAGCTTCACTTCGTGCAGATAATTGAGGTGCAGCTCAAGGGTGAACAGCGAGTGGCCGCTGGCCTCGCGGTTGCTGCTGTCCATGCCGAGGCGGTCCATCAGCGCATCGGTGGCGTAGCTGAAGATCAGCAGGTAAAAGGCGTCGCGCAGGTGGCCGTTGTAGTCGACCCAGTCGGGGATGATGGTGGTCTGGTAGGTGGTGAGGTGGGGCATGGTTTCGGTTCCCGCAGTTGATGGGTGAAGATCAAGAGCAACCCCCTCACCCCAGCCCTCTCCCCCAAGGGGGCGAGGGGGAGAGGGAGCCGATTTTCGAGCCTTTCAAGTCCAGAGTTCGACGCAGTGGTCAAGTCGGCGTAGCTTGCAAAAACACCTCGGTCAGTCCCCTCTCCCTCCGGGAGAGGGTTAGGGTGAGGGCAGCGGTGCCATGTCATACGCATTACTCGCTGAAACTCATTCCATGCTTTTCCTTGGTGGTCTTCACCGCTTCAAGCACCGCCAGCAAACAATCATCACGATAGCGCTCCAGCGCGGAAATGCTGTGCCGACCGAGCTGATCGGTGGTGCCATCGACCACATCATCAATCAGCTTGTCTGTCAGCTCCGGTGCCGGCAGATACGTCCACGGCAACTGCAACGCCGGGCCGAATTGCGACATGAAGTGGCGCATGCCGGCATCGCCGCCGGCCAGGGTGTAAGTCAGGAAAGTGCCCATGAACGACCAGCGCAGACCGGCGCCGAAGCGAATCGCATCGTCGATTTCGCCGGTCGTCGCGACACCGTCGTTGACCAGGTGCAACGCCTCGCGCCACAGCGCTTCGAGCAGGCGATCGGCGATGAAACCCGGCACTTCCTTGCGCACATGCAACGGGCGCATGCCGAGGGATTGGTAGACTTGCATCGCCGCTTGCACCGCCTCTGGCGCGGTATTTTTGCCGCCGACGACTTCGACCAGCGGCAACAGATAAACCGGGTTGAACGGATGCCCGACCACGCAGCGTTCAGGGTGCGTCGAACTCTCATAGAACTCGCTGGGCAAAAGGCCTGAAGTGCTGGAGCCGATCAGCGCATCGGGCTTGGCGGCGGCGCTGATCTTGCTGTGCAGATCGAGCTTCAGTTCCAGCCGTTCCGGGGCGCTTTCCTGAATGAAATCGGCGTCACGCACGCACTCCTCGATGGTTGCGACAAAGCGCAGACGATCCTGCGAAGCGCCGGGCGCCAGGCCGTTCTTCTCCAGCGCACCCCAGGCATTGGCCACACGTTGGCGCAGTGCCGCTTCGGCGCCGGGCGCCGGGTCCCAGGCCACTACATCGAGGCCGTGGGCGAGGGCGCGGGCGACCCAGCCACTGCCGATGACACCGCTGCCGAGGGCGGCGAAGGTTTTGATTTCGGTGATAAAGCGCATGACGATTTCCTGAAGAGTTCGAAGAGCCCTGTAGGAGCTGCCGAAGGCTGCGATCTTTTGATCTTGCTTCTAAAAATCAAAGTCAAAAGATCGCAGCCTTCGGCAGCTCCTACAGGTGAAATGGGTGATGGATCAGCCGCGCGGGGTCAGGCCCATTTTCTGGCGGCCTTCCGCCGGCGTGAGCACCCGGGCACCGAGGCGGCTGAGGATTTCCGTGGCGCGTTCAACCAATTGGGCATTGGTCGCCAGCACACCCTTGTCCAGCCACAGGTTGTCTTCCAGCCCGACCCGCACGTTGCCGCCCAGCAGCACCGCTTGCGCCGCCATCGGCATCTGCATGCGGCCGATGCCGAAGCCGGCCCACACCGCGTCGGCGGGCAGGTTGTCGACCATGGCTTTCATCGTGGTGGTGTCGGCCGGTGCGCCCCACGGGATGCCCAGGCACAGCTGGAAGAGCGGGTTGTCGAGCAAGCCTTCCTTGATCATCTGCTTGGCGAACCACAGATGCCCGGTGTCGAAAATCTCCAGTTCGGCCTTCACGCCCAGCTCGGTGATGCGCTTGGCGCCGGCGCGCAGTTGCGCCGGGGTAGAGACGTAAATGGTGTCGCCGTCGCCGAAGTTCAGCGTGCCGCAATCGAGGGTGCAGATTTCCGGCAGCAGTTCTTCAACATGGGCGAGACGGGTCAGCGGACCGACCAGATCGGTGTTCGGGCCGAACTCCATCGGCTTCTCGCCAGCGCCGATTTCCAGGTCGCCGCCCATCCCGGCGGTGAGGTTGACGATGATGTCGACGTCGGCCTCGCGGATGCGCTCCATCACTTCGCGGTACAGCGCCACGTCACGGCTGAACTTGCCGGTCTGCGGGTCGCGCACATGGCAGTGCACGACGGTGGCGCCGGCCTTGGCCGCTTCCACCGCGGCAGCGGCAATCTGTTTCGGGGTGACCGGCACGTGTGGGCTCTTGGCGGTCGTGTCGCCAGCACCGGTGAGTGCGCAGGTGATGATGACGTCGTGGTTCATGGTGCGTTTCCTTCAGGCGTGATGGGTCTGTCCGCAGCCCGTGGCGGGGCTGCGAAGCGTGGTTCAGTTGCCTCTCCCATCTGGAAGAGGGGGTTTCAATAAAGGGTTATTTGCTGGTCAGCTGGAGGTTTTCAGCAGCCGGTTTGCCATCGAAAGTCGTCACACCTTCAAGCCAGCGCTGTTTGTCTTCGGGGTGATCCTTGAGCCACTGCTTCGCCGACTCGAAGGCGTCCTTGTGATCGAGCAGCGGCTGCATCATCCGGCTCTCGGCTTCGGCGGTGAAAGTCAGGTTGGTCAGCAGGCGGCCGATGTTCGGGCATTGCTCGGCGTATTTCGGCGCGGTGACCGTCCACACCGTGGCCATGCCTTCGTTCGGGCCGAGGGCGTCTTCGCTGCCGGTGAGGTAGGTCATCTGAATGTTGACGTTCATCGGGTGCGGCGCCCAGCCGAAGAACACCACGGCTTCCTTGCGGCGCACGGCGCGGTCGACGGCGGCGAGCATGCCAGCCTCGCTCGATTCGACCAGTTGGAATTTGCCCAGGCCAAACTGGTTTTTGGCGATCATCGCTTTGATCTGTGTGTTGGCGCCCGAGCCTGGCTCGATGCCGTAGATCTTGCCGCCCAGTTCCTTCTCGAACTTGGCGATGTCGGCGAAGGTTTTCAGGCCCTTGTCAGCCAGATAGGTCGGCACGGCGAGGGTGGCGCGGGCGTCTTTCAGGCTCGGTGCTTCGAGCACTTTCACCTGATTGGCCTCGACGAATGGCGTGATGGTCTGCGTCATCAGCGGGTTCCAGTAGCCGAGGAACAGGTCCAGGCGCTGATCGCGGATCCCGGCGAAGATGATCTGCTGCGAAGCGCTGGTCTGTTTGGTGCTGTAGCCGAGGCCGTCGAGCAGGACCTGGGTCATGGCACTGGTGGCGATCACGTCAGTCCAGTTGACCACGCCCATGCGGACGTTCTTGCAGGAGGCCGGTTCGGCCGCCATCACGCCGGTGCTGAAGAAAGCGGTACCGCTGAGTGCAAGAACGCAGCTGCTGATCAGTCGTTTCATGTCGGGTTCCTCGGCAGTTCGATTATTGTGGTTCCCGGCGTCTGCGCGCCGGTGAGGCCAAGTTACGCAGCTATGCACCCGTGAAAGCGCACTGCGGCGACTGGCATTTGCACTGTAGCGACCTGCACGCTTGAACGCCGCCGACAATCGGCGTATCAACAAGCCACGCGTCCGCCAACCGAGTGCGCCCATGTCCCAGGATTTCTACTTTTTGCTGATGCCGGGGTTCTCCGCCATCGGCTTTATTTCCGCGATCGAACCGTTGCGCGTGGCCAACCGCTTTCGCGGCGAGTTGTACCGCTGGCATGTGCTCAGCGCCGATGGCGGCGCGGTATTGGCGAGCAACGGCATGTCGGTCAACGCCGATGCGGCACTGGAGCCGCTGAAGAAAGGCGCGACCTTGCTGGTGGTGGCCGGCTTCGAACCGCTGAAGCTCATCACGCCGACACTGGAGCACTGGTTGCGCAGGCTGGACAAGGACGGCGTAACCCTCGGCGCCATCGACACCGGCAGCTTCGTCCTCGCCGAAGCAGGCCTGCTCGATGGCCATCGCCTGACCCTGCACTGGGAGGCGATCGATGCGTTCAAGGAGTCTTATCCACAGCTCAGCGTGACCCAGGAACTGTTTGAGATCGACCGCCGACGGATCACCTCGGCGGGTGGCACGGCCTCGATTGATCTGATGCTTGACCTGATCGCCCAGGCCCACGGCCCGCAACTGGCGATTCAGGTCAGCGAGCAGTTTGTGCTCGGGCGCATCCGCCCGCGCAAGGATCACCAGCGCATGGAAGTCGCCACGCGTTACGGGATCAACAACAAGAAATTGGTGCAGGTGATCGGCGAAATGGAACAGCACAGCGAACCGCCGCTGACCACGCTGCAACTGGCCGAGTCGATCAAGGTGACCCGGCGGCAACTGGAGCGTTTGTTCCGGCTGCATCTGAACGATACGCCGAGCAACTTCTATCTGCGGTTAAGGCTTGAGAAGGCCCGGCAATTGCTGCGCCAGACAGATATGAGCGTGCTCGAAGTGAGCATTGCCTGCGGTTTTGAATCTCCGTCGTATTTCACCCGCAGTTACCGCGCGCGTTTCGCCCGCTGCCCTAGGGAAGACCGGCGTACCGCACAGGCCTGAATGGATGCACACAAAACCAATGTGGGAGCGAGCCTGCTCGCGAAGACGGCGTGTCAGTCAATACAGGATTGACTGATTCACCGCTTTCGCGAGCAGGCTCGCTCCCACATTTGGATCTTCATTGTCTGAAAAAAAACTTACTTCTTCACCAACGCCGAACACGCCGCTTTGTACGCCTCATGCTGATATTTGTTCAGCGTCTCCGGCAGCTCGAAATTGTGCTTCTTGGCCTGCGCATTGATCGTCTGCGGCGACAACAACATCACCTCGCACCCATCAAGCAACTGAAACACGCCTTCGATCTTGAACGTCGTCGGCCCACCGGCGAACTCGCCCTTTTTGCTGCGCTTCTTGATCGCGATCCGGTCCACCGAGTTCTCCCGCACAAACGACGCCACCTGCGCCGCAAACCGACGCACATTCGCCGCCTCGTCATCGTCGTCGAGGGCGATCTTCCTGGTGGCAAGGGGAACGTGGCTCAAAGCTGAGCCGTCGAGCGCAGCCAAGGCGATGATCGCTTCGCTGCCTTTGATTTCAATGCCGCAGATGTTCATGGGCGAGTGACCTTATGAGCGAATTGGATGGCGGTCATGTTGACGCAGTCGGGCGGTCAAGTCACCTCGCGTCGGTGCGGCAGCGGAGCAGACCGCTGGTCGGAAATCGTTGTCGACCTGTAATTTCTGACAGTAGACGCGCTCCCGACTGGCGCCTAGCTTGATTGTCGGGGGATTGGGACGAATGTCGCCCTTTTCCATACCTGACCTCGCTCAAGGGATTGAAGACATGAAGCTGCGCAAGAACATTCGTTCGTTGACCCCAAGTGAAAAAGACAACTTCGTCGATGCCTGCCTCCAGCTCAAACAGGCAGGTCAATACGATGAGTATGTGCACCTGCATCACCAAGTCATGAAGCCCACGGTTTTGCCACATGAACCAAACGATCCAAACTACCGTAATGGCGCTCATAGGGGGCCTTCGTTCCTGCCCTGGCATCGGGCATTTTTGCTGAAGTTCGAAAATGACCTTCAGGCGATCAACCCCTCCATCACGATTCCTTACTGGAACTGGACTGAAGATGCTGCCGATCCGGTCAATTCTCCGGTATGGGCTGAGGATTTTATGGGTGGTAATGGTGTAGAGCACGAAGGCTGGCGTGTAGCAACGGGGCCGTTCGCTTATGAAAAGGGCAAGTGGCCGGTTCCCTCCTATCCGGATGATGATTTGCCAGGTCTTGGTCTGAAGCGCCAGTTCGGGCTGGTCGTGAATTCACTGCCGACACCGCAAGATCTGCAAGTGGCGTTACGCGAAAGCCTCTACGACACCCCGCCTTATGATTCCGGCCCGACTGTGCGCGGCTTCCGAAACCGTCTGGAAGGCTGGATCACCCAGCGCGGTGATCCGCAGGTAACCACTACGGGTTCGCAACTGCATAACCGCGTCCACCTCTGGGTGGGCGGCAATATGCTGTCGATGACCTCTCCAGATGATCCGGTGTTCTTTCTGCATCACTGTTTTGTCGACAAAGTCTGGGCCGACTGGCAGTCACTGATGCTCCAGAGCAACGAACATTGGGTGCCGCATTACGCGCCGCTGGTCAATGGTCCGAAAGGACATAACTACGATGATTTGCTCGAGCCGTTTGCCCAGACTGCTCGGGACGTGAGCGATATCGCTGACCTGGGGTATGAATATGAGGGGCCACGTCTGATCCTCGATCAGGCGAAACCTCGGTCTCCTTTTCACGACTGATGCGGGCAGCGGGTGGCGGTGTGAATGCCTGGCTATTACAGCAGGCAATCACGCCGTTTAGAGCTCAAGCTGCTCTGAGGTGATTCCAAAGGCCGCCGCAATTTTCTCGCGGGTGGCCTTGCGGGGTTTGGCGACTGTTTCCTGCTGGGCAAACGCCGGTTGCGATATACCCATGCGCTTCGCCACTTCTTCCTGCGTCAGGTTGAGATGTTCGCGTCAGGCGCGGATCGGTGTTGCGCCATCAACCATATGGCTGACCACTTCATGAGGAATCATTGATTTATCCTTTGTATGTTTATTCCTGCCCGATCGACTCCAAAAACTCCGACCGCTCATCACTCATCCGCGCCACGCAGTCATTCTGCGCAATCTTGAACGCCTTGCTGCCTTCAGTTGCCGGGAACGCTTCCACTGCGCAATCCGCATCGCGGGTTTTCAGCCACTGCTGCTGGGCGGTTTTCAGTTTGGCGGTGATGTCGGCCAGTTGCGTCGGGTTCTTGCCGTAGGCGGTCTGCATGCGTTCGTTGAGGCTGGCGTAGTTGTCTTTGAGCAGGTCTTCGGCGGTGCTGCGGCTGTAGGCGGAGCATTCCAGGGTCTGGATGTCGTTTTCCACCGCGTCGCACGGGTTGTTCTCGGATTCTTCGGCGGCGTGGGCGCCGGTCGCAATCAGTGCCAGGGCGAGGAAGATCGATTTCATTGGGGTCGCTCTAATCCGTTGGTAGGTGCAGGCTGCGGCAGATTCTGGCGCAAGCGCGCGGGCTTGAACAGCCAGCCGAGGAGGGCGGCCGACGACCCTTTGTCGCGGATTGACGCTTTCGGCAATTCCCCTGTCGTTTTTGCACCCGGTCGCCCCGGCACCGAGGCATATGCTGGCCCCAAAGCGCCGGCAGACGATTCGGCGCATGAATCGCCAATAAGGGGACGCCTGATGAGCCCAGCCGAATTACACGCCGACAGCATCGTTATCGACGGTCTGATCATTGCCAAATGGAACCGCGAGCTGTTCGAAGACATGCGCAAGGGCGGTCTGACGGCGGCCAACTGCACTGTGTCGGTGTGGGAAGGCTTTCAGGCGACCGTGAACAACATTGCTGCCAGCCAGAAACTGATCCGCGAAAACAGCGACCTGGTGATGCCGGTGCGCACCACCGCCGACATCCGTCGGGCCAAGGAGCAGGGCAAGACCGGTATCCTCTTCGGCTTCCAGAATGCCCACGCTTTCGAAGACCAGATCGGCTACGTCGAGGTGTTCAAGCAGCTCGGCGTCGGCATCGTGCAGATGTGCTACAACACCCAGAATCTGGTCGGCACCGGGTGCTACGAGCGTGATGGCGGCCTGTCAGGTTTCGGTCGCGAGATCGTTGCCGAGATGAACCGCGTCGGCGTCATGTGCGACCTGTCCCACGTCGGTTCCAAGACCTCCGAAGAAGTCATTCTCGAATCGAAAAAACCGGTCTGCTACTCGCACTGCCTGCCATCGGGTCTCAAAGAGCATCCGCGCAACAAATCCGATGCAGAGCTGAAGTTCATTGCCGACCACGGCGGTTTTGTCGGCGTGACCATGTTCGCGCCGTTCCTCGCCAAGGGCATCGATTCGACCATCGACGATTACGCCGAAGCCATTGAATACACCATGAACATCGTCGGCGAAGACGCCATCGGTATCGGCACCGATTTCACTCAGGGTCACGGCCAGGACTTCTTCGAATACCTGACCCACGACAAGGGTTACGCCCGCCGCCTGACCAGCTTCGGCAAGATCATCAACCCCCTGGGCATCCGCACCGTCGGCGAATTCCCCAACCTCACCGAAACCCTGCTCAAGCGCGGCCATTCCGAGCGCGTGGTGCGCAAGATCATGGGCGAGAACTGGGTAAGCGTTCTTAAGAACGTCTGGGGCGAATAACGCTTTCTCAAGACCGCCGCCGATCTGCCCCCTCTCCTGCGGGAGAGGGCTGGGGTGAGGGCCGCGGCCAACACTGAACCATCATTTTTCTGGAGTTAAGTTTCCATGGCCAAGATCGCCCCGCAATTGCCTATCGAAGTCGACAGCGAGACCGGTGTCTGGACCTCCGACGCCCTGCCAATGCTGTATGTGCCGCGTCACTTTTTCGTCAACAACCACATGGGCATCGAGGAAGTGCTCGGCGCTGAAGCCTACGCCGAGATCCTCTACAAGGCCGGCTACAAATCTGCCTGGCACTGGTGTGAGAAAGAAGCCAAATGCCACGGCCTGGAAGGCGTCGCGGTGTTCGAACACTACATGAAGCGCCTGTCGCAGCGCGGCTGGGGCCTGTTCAAGATCCAGGACATCGACCTCGACAAAGGCACCGCCAGCGTCAAGCTCGAGCACTCCGCATTCGTCTATGTCTACGGCAAGGTCGGGCGCAAGGTCGATTACATGTTCACCGGCTGGTTCGCCGGCGCCATGGACCAGATTCTCGAAGCCCGTGGCAGCAAGATCCGTACTGTGGCCGAACAAGTCTACGGAGGCTCCGAAGAGGGCCACGATGACGGCTTGTTTATCGTCAAGCCGTTGTAAGCCGAGGACCGTGCCATGGCTTTCGAAGCAATGTTCCAGCCGATCCAGATCGGCAAACTGACCATCCGCAACCGCGTGCTCAGCACCGCGCACGCCGAGGTCTACGCGACTGACGGTGGCATGACCACCGACCGCTACGTCAAATACTACGAAGAGAAAGCCAAGGGCGGTATCGGCCTGGCCATCTGCGGCGGTTCGTCCGTCGTGGCGATCGACAGCCCACAGGAATGGTGGAGTTCGGTCAATCTGTCCACCGACCGGATCATTCCGCACTTCCAGAATCTGGCCGACGCCATGCACAAGCATGGCGCCAAGATCATGATCCAGATTACCCACATGGGTCGTCGCTCGCGCTGGGACGGTTTCAACTGGCCGACCTTGATGTCGCCCTCGGGCATCCGTGAACCGGTGCACCGCGCCACTTGCAAAACCATCGAGCCTGAAGAGATCTGGCGAGTGATCGGCAACTACGCCCAGGCTGCGCGCCGGGCCAAGGCTGGTGGCCTCGATGGCGTCGAACTGTCGGCCGTGCACCAGCACATGATCGACCAGTTCTGGAGCCCGCGCGTCAACAAGCGTACCGATGAATGGGGCGGCACCTTCGAAGGGCGGATGAAGTTCGGCCTGGAAGTCCTGAAAGCCGTGCGCGCCGAGGTCGGTGACGACTTCTGCGTGGGCATGCGCCTGTGTGGTGACGAGTTCCACCCGGACGGCTTGTCCCACGAGGACATGAAGCAGATCGCCAAGTATTACGACGACACCGGCATGCTCGATTTCATCGGCGTGGTCGGCTCGGGTTGCGATACCCACAACACCCTGGCCAACGTTATTCCGAACATGAGTTATCCACCGGAGCCGTTCCTGCATCTGGCTGCCGGGATCAAGGAAGTGGTCAAGGTGCCGGTGCTGCACGCGCAGAACATCAAGGACCCGAACCAGGCCACGCGCATCCTTGAAGGCGGTTACGTCGACATGGTCGGCATGACCCGCGCGCACATCGCCGACCCGCACCTGATCGCCAAGATCAAGATGGGCCAGATCGATCAGATCAAGCAGTGCGTGGGCGCCAACTATTGCATCGACCGCCAGTATCAGGGGCTGGACGTGCTGTGCATCCAGAACGCCGCGACCTCCCGTGAGTACATGGGCGTGCCCCACATCATCGAAAAATCCACCGGGCCGAAACGCAAGGTGGTCATCGTCGGTGCCGGCCCGGCCGGGATGGAAGCCGCACGCGTAGCGGCCGAGCGTGGCCATGACGTCACGCTGTTCGAGAAAAAAGACTTCATCGGCGGGCAGATCACCACCGCATCGAAAGCACCGCAACGTGACCAGATCGCCGGCATCACTCGCTGGTTCCAGCTGGAACTGGCGCGGCTGAAAGTTGATCTGCGCCTGGGCACGGCGGCGGATGCCGACACCATCATGGACCTGCGTCCGGACGTGGTGGTGCTGGCGGTTGGCGGTCATCCGTACCTTGAGCAGAACGAACACTGGGGCGCGGCCGAGGGGCTGGTGGTCAGCAGCTGGGACGTGCTCGACGGCAAGGTTGCGCCGGGCAAGAACGTGCTGGTCTACGACACCATTTGCGAGTTCACCGGCATGTCGGTCGCCGACTTCCTCGCCGACAAGGGCAGCCAGGTCGAGATCGTCACCGACGACATCAAACCGGGCGTGGCCATCGGCGGCACGTCGTTCCCGACCTACTACCGCAGCATGTACCCGAAAGAAGTGATCATGACCGGCGACATGATGCTGGAGAAGGTCTACCGCGAAGGCGACAAGCTGATCGCGGTGCTGGAGAACGAATACACCGGTGCGAAAGAGGAGCGGGTGGTCGATCAGGTGGTCGTCGAAAACGGCGTACGCCCGGACGAGGAAATCTACTACGCCCTCAAGGACGGCTCGCGCAACAAGGGCCAGATCGACGTCGAAGCGCTGTTCGCGATCCAGCCGCAACCTTCGCTGAGCGAAGCGGGCGACGGCTACTTGCTGTTCCGCATCGGCGACTGCGTGGCGCAGCGTAATACCCATGCCGCAATCTATGACGCACTCAGACTGTGTAAAGACTTTTAAGGCTTGCACATAACCCTGTGGGAGCGAGCCTGCTCGCGAATGCAATCTGCCAGTTGGCGCTGATGTCGACTGACCCAACGCTTTCGCGAGCAGGCTCGCTCCCACAGTAAAGCGGATCGTGTTTCTCCAGGCTGTCTGGTGGGAGCTTCACCATGTTGAACACCCTTCTTCCAATCCTGTTGTTCGCAGCCCTGGGCCTTGCGGTCCTCGGCGCGTTGCGGCGGATGAACATGTGGCGCCGAGGACGGGCGGCGAAGGTCGATCTGCTCGGCGGTCTGCTGGCCATGCCCAAGCGCTACATGGTCGACCTGCACCACGTCGTCGCGCGGGACAAATACATTGCCAACACCCACGTCGCCACGGCGGGCGGTGCGGTGGCGTCGATTGTGCTGGCCATTCTGGTGCACGGTTTCGGCCTGCATAACCGCATCCTCGGCTACGCCTTGCTGCTGATGTCGGCGGTGATGTTTGTCGGCGCGATCTTCATGTATCTGCGCCGGGTCAATCCGCCTGCGCGTCTGTCGAAAGGCCCATGGATGCGCCTGCCGAAAAGCCTGCTGGCCTTCTCCGCGTCGTTTTTCCTGGTGACCCTGCCGGTTGCCGGGATCCTGCCGGAAAACTTCGGCGGTTGGGTGCTCGCCGCCATCCTCGGTGTTGGCGTGCTGTGGGGCGTGTCGGAACTGTTCTTCGGCATGACCTGGGGCGGGCCGATGAAACACGCCTTTGCCGGTGCTCTGCACCTGGCCTGGCACCGCCGTCCGGAACGCTTTGGTGGCGGGCGCTCGACCGGTTTGAAGCCGCTGGACCTGAACAATCCCGATGCGCCGCTGGGCGTGGAAAAACCCAAGGATTTCACCTGGAACCAGTTGCTCGGTTTCGACGCCTGCGTGCAGTGCGGCAAGTGCGAAGCAGCGTGCCCGGCCTTCGCCGCCGGCCAGCCGCTCAATCCCAAGAAACTGATCCAGGACATGGTCGTCGGCCTCGCCGGCGGCACTGACGCGAAGTTCGCCGGCAGCCCGTATCCGGGCAAACCAATCGGCGAGCATGGCGGCAATCCGCACCAACCGATCGTCAACGGTCTGGTCGATGCCGAAACCCTGTGGTCGTGCACCACCTGCCGCGCCTGCGTTGAGGAATGCCCGATGATGATCGAGCACGTCGATGCGATCGTCGACATGCGCCGGCATCTGACCCTGGAAAAAGGCGCGACGCCGAACAAGGGTGCCGAAGTCCTTGAAAACCTGATCGCCACCGACAACCCTGGCGGTTTCGCCCCGGGCGGGCGGATGAACTGGGCGGCGGATCTGAACCTTGATCTGCTCAGCGAAAAGAAATCCACCGACGTGCTGTTCTGGGTCGGCGACGGCGCCTTCGACATGCGCAACCAGCGCACCCTGCGCGCGTTCGTCAAAGTGCTGAAAGCGGCGAAAATCGACTTCGCCGTGCTCGGCCTCGAAGAGCGAGACAGTGGTGATGTGGCACGGCGTCTCGGCGACGAAGCGACGTTCCAGTTGCTGGCCAAGCGCAACATCCAGACGTTGGCCAAATACAGCTTCAACCGCATCGTCACCTGCGATCCGCACAGTTTCCATGTGCTGAAAAACGAGTACGGCGCCTTCGATGGCAACTACCTGGTGCAGCACCACAGCACCTACATGGCCGAGATCATTCAGGCCGGCGCGCTCAACCTCGGTCAGCACAAAGGCAACAGCGTGACCTATCACGATCCGTGCTACCTGGGCCGCTACAACGGCGAGTACGAAGCGCCGCGCGAAGTGCTGCGTGCCCTCGGCATCGAAGTCAAAGAGATGCAACGTTCCGGCTTCCGCTCACGCTGCTGCGGCGGTGGTGGCGGCGCGCCGATCACCGACATTCCGGGCAAGCAACGCATCCCCGACATGCGCATGGAAGACATCCGCGAAACCGGCGCCGAGCTGGTGGCGGTGGGTTGTCCACAGTGCACGGCGATGCTCGAAGGCGTGGTCGAGCCGCGTCCGCTGATCAAGGACATCGCCGAACTGGTGGCCGACGCGTTGCTCGAAGAAGCCACGCCAAGCAAGCCGGCCGCGCCGGCCAAACGTGAACCTGCGGAGGTGCACTGATGAGCGACATTATCCGCCGCGACCCGCGCGCCGAATGGATTGCCCGTAACCGTTTGCATCCGCTGCACGCGGCGATGCAACCGGCGCAACACAGCTGGATGGGGCCCAACGGCGTCATCCGCAAGAATCTGCACGGCATGGGTTTTATCGGCCCTAACGGCATCAAACGCATTGACCGCAGCGGTGCGCAGCAGGGCGGGGCAGTCAAACGCTCGGCTGCTGTTGAAGTGCAGTTGCCGCTGCATCAAGTGCCGACCCCGGCGTTCTACATCAGCGTGGTGCCGGACATGGTCGGCGGTCGCTTGAGCAGCCACGATCGCGACTTGCTTGGGCTCGCCCATCAACTCGCTGGCCAGGACGGCGCCGTATTGGCGGTGGTCTTTGGCGAGCACAAGGAAAACGCTTTCGCCACTGCCGGGGTGGATCGCCTGCTGCTGCTCGAGGGCGATGAATTTAGCGGTTATGCACCGGAACAACGCGCGCAGGGTTTGCGCGCTGTGGATAATCAATTCAACCCGCGTCACTGGTTGCTGCCGGACAGCCGCAGCGGTGGCGGCGAACTCGGCCGGCGCTTTGCTGCAGCACTGGGCGAGCGTCCGGCCACGCGGGTCTGGCAGGTCAAGGATCAGGAATGCATCGGCCGCGCCGGGGCCGGATTGCAAGACCTGGCGCGTCCAGTGGCGCGGTTGATTCTCGCCGCTGCCGAATGCGCCGAGCCGGTCAGCGAAACCCGTCACGAAGCGTTGCCAGTGGAGTTATCCACAAGCGTTGCGCGCAGTCTGTCGCGAATCGAGGATCTCGGTGCAGTGGCGGTTGACCCGGCGGCTATCCCGATGGCCGAAGCCGAGTTCATCTTCTCCGGCGGCAACGGGGTCAAGGATTGGCAGCTGTTTCACGAAACAGCTGCGGCCCTCGGCGCCACCGAAGGCGCTTCGCGGGTTGCGGTGGACGACGGCTTCATGGCCCGGGATCGCCAGGTCGGCGCGTCCGGCACTTGGGTCACTGCGCGGGTTTATGTGGCTGTGGGTATCTCTGGCGCGATCCAGCACCTGCAAGGCATTGGCGCCTGCGACAAGGTGGTGGCGATCAACCTCGATCCGGGTTGCGACATGATCAAGCGTGCCGACCTTTCCGTGATCGGCGAAAGCGCAGAGATTCTGCAAGCGTTGATCGAAGCGGTCGCGGCATACCGCAACGAAGCCAAGCGCGATGCGGCTTAAGGAAACCCTATGAACACGAACGTTATCAGTCTGGTTTCAATCGGCGCTCACCCGACTTCGGGTCGGCCACGGCGCGCCGATCAGGATGCGCGCGCGGTGGAACTGGGCCTGCAACTGGCTGGGGATAACCTGCAAGTGCTGCACGCCGGTGATGTTGCCGAACCGGCCCTGCGTGCCTATCTGGGCATGGGCCTGGAACAGCTGCATGTGCTGGAACAACCCGCTGGCGCCGACGCCTTGCCAGCGCTGACCGCGTACCTGCGCGATGCCGGGGCGCAAGTAGTGCTGACCGGCAGTCAGGCGGAAACCGGCGAAGGTTCGGGGATGTTGCCGTTCCTCCTGGCCGAAGGTCTGGGCTGGCCGTTGGTGGTAGGCCTGGCGCAAGTCGAATCAATCAACGAGGGCTCGGCGCTGGTGTTGCAAGCGCTGCCGCGCGGGCAGCGTCGACGCTTGAAGGTGAAGCTGCCGTTTCTGGCGACTGTGGATAACGCCGCGCCGAAGCCTCGGCAAAGTGCGTATGGCCCGGCGCGACGGGGCGAATTGGCCGCCGATGACGTTGAGGTGGTAGAGGACGAATTGTTGGCCGTCGCCACACTGCAACCGGCCAAGCCAAGGCCCAAGCGCTTGAAGGTGATCAAGGCCAAGAGCGGGGCTGACCGGATGAAGGCGGCGACGGCCAAGGCCAGTGGAGGCGGGGGGCAGGTGCTCAAAGGCGTTACTGCCCAAGCCGGGGCTGAAGCGATTCTGAAGCTGCTGATTGAAGAAGGCGTTGTCCGCTGAAAAGCCCCTCACCCTAGCCTCTCCCAGAGGGAGAAGGGACCTACCGCGGTGAATTGGCCAAGTACACCGACCTGCGACATGGCGGTGGCCTTGGTCTGGCCAAGCCTGAGATCAATACAATGTTTCAGGTCGATGTAACCTCACCAGTCGACGCGGTCGGCCCCCTCTCCCTCTGGGAGAGGGTTGGGGTGAGGGGAAGCGGCTTACCCACATTCCCTGTTGGCGAAGCTGTGGATAACATGTTCGCCCTTCCGCGCACCCCACGCCATTCAAGCCTTCCAGCCTTAAGATCAAAAAACGATCAGCATAACTCACGGATTTCTCGGGCTTTTCCCTCGGTATAAATCGAGAAGTTGCCCCCAATCTCTGTTGGCGCTTCTGTGGATAAGATGTTCGCTATCAGCTGTAGGCCATATGGATCAGGGCTTACAGGTGTTTGATCAATTATTGATCAAATGTGACTCACGGGCGCCGAGAGCTGTTAAGACGAAGGGGTTTTCCCCAGTCATAGGTGTTTTCCACAGAAGATTCAAAGTTGTCCCCGATCTCTGTTGGCGCTTCTGTGGATAACATGTTCGCTACCCGCTGGAGGCCTTTGAAACCGTGCTCTGCATAGCGTTGATCAAAAAACGATCAATCGTTTTGAGAAACTGTGATTCAGCATAAGTCACGGTTTTTCTTTGCAAATCAGCAAGATATTTTTTCACTCATCCACAGTTACCCCCATTTGCTGTGGGCGGGTATGTGGATAACTTGTTTGCGGAAGGCTGGAGGGCTTGATGGGTATGGGGGCGAGGGTGGTTGATCGGAAATTGATCAATCAGACTTGTGATGTAGGTCAGGACGCCTTCGCGAGCAGGCTCGCTCCCACAGGGGAATGCATTCCCCCTGTAGAAGCTGCCGCAGGCTGCGATCTTTTGCTCCTGATCAGCCCTGAACCGGTACACCTTTGAGGTAAGGCGCAGGCTCTGCCCCGAGGTTGTTCAACATCCGCTCGCTGTACCAATCGACGAAGTTGACCACGCCGAATTCATAGGTCTTGGAATAAGGCCCCGGTTGGTAAGCGGTGGAGTTGATCCCGCGCTGGTTTTCCTCAGCCAGACGCCGGTCCTGATCGTTGGTCGCGTCCCACACCTGGCGCATGCGCTCGACGTCGTAATCGACACCTTCCACCGCATCCTTGTGCACCAGCCACTTGGTGGTGACCATGGTTTCCTGAGCGCTGATCGGCCACACGGTGAAGACGATGATGTGATCGCCCATGCAGTGGTTCCACGAATGCGGCAGGTGCAGGATGCGCATCGAGCCCAGGTCCGGGTTCTTGATCCGGCCCATCAGTTTCGCGCAGCCTTGCTTGCCGTCGAGGGTCATCGACACGGTGCCCTTGAGCAGCGGCATGCGCACGATACGGTTGCGCAAGCCGAAACTGGCGTGGGCGTAAGGGATCTTTTCCGCTTCCCAGGCAGCGGCGGAGGCGGTGACGTGATCCTTGAAGGCCTGATCGGCGCGCGGGTCGGTGACGTCGTCCCACTCCAGCAGGGTTTTCAACAGTTCCGGGTGCGATGCGTTGCAGTGGTAGCACTCGCGGTTGTTTTCCAGCACCAGTTTCCAGTTGGCCTTTTCCATCAAGGTGGTGGTGATCGCCACCTTGGTGTTCTCCATGTCGTACGGTTCCATGTAATGGTTGAGCGTCGACAGGAAGTCATCGATGGCCGGCGGGTTCTCCGCCAAGCTGATGAAAATGTAGCCGCCAGCGGTTTTCACGTTCACCGGTTTGAGGCCGTATTGCTTCATGTCGAAGTCGGCGCCCATCTCGGTGCCGGCGAACAGCAGGCGACCGTCCAGTTCGTAAGTCCACTGGTGGTAATGGCAGACCAGTTTGGCGACCTTGCCTTTATCACTGGTGCACAGGCGCGAGCCACGGTGACGGCAGACGTTGTGGAACGCGTGCACCACGCCCTCGGCGCCGCGAATGACGATGATCGGGTTCTTGCCGACCTGCAGGGTCAGATAGTTGCCCTTGGCCGGGATCTCGCAGGTCATGCCGGCGATCAACCATTCCTTCTGGAAGATCTCCTGCATATCGATATCGAACAGACGTTCGTCGCTGTAGAACGGCTGTGGCAGCGAAAAAGTGCGCTCGCGCTCCTGGAGCATTTGTGCGGTGGCCTTGCGTGCGGGTTCCAGCGGATCGCCCAGGCTGATTTTTGCGGTGACGTCCATCGATGTAATCCTCATGGCCCTCTGCGTGGCCGGCGAAAGTGGCTGATCAGGTGTGCTGTAAAACGGTTGCTACGCAAGGTGTAAAGAAGTCGTCTTGTGTTGGGGCGAGTGTGGGGCCGGCGCTGGGGGGAACCTTATCCATGCGCGACATGGCGCAATCTGTTCCCGACGCGCAAGGCCCGGTGTTCAAGGGCTGGTCGCGATAAGTATGTCAATGTCGCGGATAGGTAAACGCGCGGTCTGCGCTATACGCAGAATCGCCGACAAGAGGCCGACAGTCGGCCGTGGAGAACAGCATGTCCAACAGCTTCCTGAATCCGGTCACCACCCAGACCTGGGCCAATGGCCGACACATTGTCCGTTGCGTCAAAGTCATCCAGGAAACCTGGGATGTGCGCACCTTCTGCTTTATGGCCGACCAGCCGATCCTGTTCTTCTTCAAGCCGGGGCAGTTCGTCACCCTGGAGCTTGAAATCGAAGGCCAACCGATCATGCGCTCGTACACGATCTCCAGCTCGCCGTCGGTGCCGTACAGCTTTTCGGTGACGATCAAACGCGTGCCGGGCGGCAAGGTCTCGAACTGGTTGCACGACACTTTGCATGAAGGTCAGGAGCTGGCGGTGCACGGCCCGGTCGGGCTGTTCAACGCGATCGACTTCCCGAGCCCGAAGGTTCTGTATTTGAGCGGCGGCGTCGGCATCACCCCGTGCATGTCGATGGCGCGCTGGTTCTACGACACCAACGCCAACGTCGACATGACCTTCGTGCACAGCGCGCGCTCGCCGAAAGACATCATTTACCACCGCGAACTCGAGCACATGGCGTCGCGGATCGACAACTTCAGCCTGCACCTGATCTGCGAAAAGCACGGCCTCGGTGAGCCATGGGCCGGTTATCGCGGTTACCTGAACCACAAGATGCTCGAACTGATGGTCCCGGACTTCCTCGAACGCGAAGTGTTCTGCTGCGGCCCGACGCCGTACATGACCGCGGTCAAACGCCTGCTGGAAGCGGCCGGCTACGACATGTCGCGCTATCACGAAGAATCCTTCGGCGCCACGCCACCCGAGGCCCGCGCCGACGCGGTGGAACAGGCCGAACAAGCCGCCGATGCGCCGGAAATCGACGCCGCGGATCTGCATCAGGTCGAATTCACCGCGTCCGGCAAGAGCATCCGCGTCGGCCCGGGCGAAACCGTCCACGCAGCCGCCGCCAAACTTGGCCTGATGATCCCTAAAGCCTGCGGCATGGGCATTTGCGGGACATGCAAGGTGATGAAACTGGGCGGCGAAGTGGAGATGGAGCACAACGGTGGGATTACCGAGGAAGACGAGGCTGAAGGGTACATCCTGTCGTGCTGCAGCGTGCCGAAGGGGGATGTGCGGATTGAGTTTTAATGAAGAAAAGTAAAGGCAATTCCTAATTGCCATGACGGATAAGTCATGGCAGTTGTTTATCGATGTTGTATCTGTGTGAAGTTCTACCGCTTTTACGCGCCAGAGCTACCGGACGGGGTGTCCAAAAAACGACGCGCTGAAATAAAGCAGTGGAGTTGTGACGAAGCTGAAAATCAAGACGCGATCAAATGGCTTTGAATTGCAATGTTTGCCTTGGTCTCCAATGATGATTGAAAAAGTCATCATCAAAACCGCAAGCATAAACATTGCTGACAAGGGGGCTGCTATTTCCAATCCGTTAAATTCGTACCACTGGGTTTTTCTCTGAATTCTGTAAGGTAATTGAATGCTCTGTTTGTAAATTGCGCGAGCAGCAACGATAAACAAGCATAGGGTCGTCAGGTCGCATATCAGAAGTCCACGCCTTCTCGGTGTAAGGGCAAACCATTTTCTTGGCTGCGGCAGGCGTTTTTCAAACCTGCTGCCACAAACATGACATTTGGAAAGTGTCTTTTTATTTTTGGCGCTGCATGTTTTGCATATTTTTGTTCGTGGTTTCATAAAGAAAAACGCTATTTAGTTCTGCTTGGAGTGTTCGCTGGTTTTGTCCTGGGCAATGTTTGGTCAGGCGACTCATCGAGTATCTTGGTAAATTATCTCAGCAGCATCTTCGCCCAATGTTTCACCTATTATTACCGCTGCAAGAGATCCGACGCCCACCGCTACTGCACCGCAGACCAAGGTGCCAACTCCTCCTGTCGGAACGCCTATTCCCAGACAAATTTTCGCTGCTAGTGGCGCAGTCAAGAGGCGACTGCTAATTGCTCCTCCAACCATGCCACCCATAAAGCTTCCGGTTTCCGTGAATTTCACCTTTTCACACGCCTCGGTATTCCCATGCAGGCACACATCCTGCACCTTCAAGGCCGAGGCGCCACCGCCTACTGCTGTGCCGATCCAGCCACCATATTTGACGTACTGTGACGCTTGGCTGATAGCCCGAATATGCGTGGCATACCCCGGGTTCTGGCCGGCGCCGCCAGCCTTTCTCCAACGGTGCACTAGGTGAGGATGATCGATGCCGAGAGCGGTCTTGAGGCTCGGGTGATCCGGGAGACCAATGCTTTGCCGCGTGAACTGGTTGAGATTGACGTCCAGTTTTTTCAGCAACTGCGCACGTTGTTTTTTGAACTGCTTCGAGTTCAGGCTGCCTTTTACGTCCAGCGTATGAACATGCAACTTCTCAAGATCTGCGAGAACATTTTTTATGCCATCCAGATGATTGGCTGCCATGGCCGTGACGACCCCGATCACTTTTGATTCATAGGCGAGTGCGGTCTGGATCACGCCATAGTGCTGCGCCATGAAATCCGCTTCTTCCACGGTCAGCGGCTCCAGCGTCGCACTGACGAAACGCGCGGTCTGCATCAGCAATGCTTCTTCGTATGTGCATTGCTGATTGTCAGGGTCGCTCAGCACGATCATCGAACCGGCTTTAATCATGTCCGGGGTCGGATTCAAACTTCTGAATCTGGCGATGACATTCGGGTTGGCGGAGGGGAGCAGTTGTGCCTCAAGCTTCTCGGCGACAATGCTTTTCGGCACGATGTAAAAACCCGGCTCCGATGGGGCCGGACGATCTTGCGGCCAGTGCTCGCTGGGGAAGAACTTCAAGTCGTTGACGGGGTGAGGGCTGCGCGCGGTGCTGCTGTTATTAACGCGCGCCACCCTGAGGTTCTGCTGATGAATCGCGCGCAGCAACCTGTCTGGATCGGAGCGCGAGGCAGGCTGCCTGAGCATCGATAACGGGCGTTTTTTCACCCCTTCAGGAACGGCGCCTTTGGTGCCGCGTACCAGAACTCTGGATTGGTTCAGAAGGTGGCGCTGTTCCTGTGCGAGGGCGTCAAGGCCAATGTCCGCTGGAAGGCGGCCGCTGGCGACATCATCGACAATGCCCTTGGCGAAGCGCGCGACCTCCTGATTGAACTGCACGCGCGCACTGCCGAATGCCAGATGACGTGAGCCGACTGTATGTGCCTGTGCGAGCAGCTTGCCGGCAACGTGTCGAACGTAGCTGAGACCATGGCGCCGATCGCTCAACCTTCTTCGCCCCACGAGGCATGGCCGCTGGTCCCGGCGAGGTGATGCACCCAGCTGATGACACGATAACGAATGGCGACCTGCTCCTGAGGTTCCGCGTCGTTGTGCAGAATGACGTGGGGCATATCCAGGTTCAGTTCGGTGAGCACCGCGCCGTCGATCGAGACAGAAAAGTATTTTTCCTGCTGACCCTGAGGGGAGGTTCGGTAGAAGTTGATCTTGCAGTCGATCTGTTCACGGTTGGCCAGTGCCTGGGCGAGCAGCGGTGAAGATTTGTCGACGACTTTGGTGACAATGACCGGCGCGTGGGTGGCTCGGTGAGAGTTGTCGAGGTTGGCGAGGTTGTGGCTGTACGACAGCACCATGATTTCATCGGTGTGTGCCGCCTGATATCTGTTGCCGACCGAATCAGGCGTTGAGCAGCCTGCCGAAATCAGCCCTTGGGTCTTGCCCGTGATCGTCATGTAGCCGGGAATTGCCATCGCGTGCGCTCCTTGAATCGGGAGCGGGCAGTCTATGGCGGGATTTTTGTGCTTTCTGTAGGCCTTGGTGTAGTCCGATTCTGAAAATGCAGGTCTGCGACGCGCAGCCTCTGGGTTGCATTCCCGTGCTGAGCATGGGAATGCAAGCCGGGAGCGGAATCAGGCCGACATGACCTCGCGAATATCGCGCGCCAGTTCGCGTACGCGTTCTTCTTCGGTGTCCCAGGAGCACATGAAGCGTGCGCCGCCCTTGCCGATGAAGGTGTAGAAGCGCCAGTTCTTTGCAGTCAACGCAGCGATGGCCGGCTCGGACAGTTGCAGGAACACGCCGTTGGCCTGCACCGGGAACATCAGTTCGACGCCGGGAATGTCGCTGACCAGTTCTGCCAGCAGTTGCGCGCAGTGGTTGGCGTGGCGGGCGTATTTGAGCCAGGCGTCGTTTTCCAGAATGCCGACCCACGGTGCCGACAAAAAGCGCATTTTCGACGCCAGTTGCCCGGCCTGCTTGCAGCGGTAATCAAAGTCTTCGGCCAGTTTGTGGTTGAAGAACAGGATCGCTTCACCCACCGCCATGCCGTTTTTCGTGCCGCCGAAGCACAGCACGTCGACGCCGGCTTTCCAGGTCAGGTCGGCGGGCGAGCAGCCGAGGAATGCGCAGGCGTTGGAGAACCGCGCGCCGTCCATGTGCAGGTGCAGGCCCAGTTCCTTGCAGGTGGCGCTGATGGCGCGGACTTCTTCCGGGGTGTAGACACTGCCGACTTCGGTGGCTTGAGTCAGGGTCACCACGCGCGGTTTCGGGTAGTGGATGTCTTGGCGCTTGAGTGCGACTTCGCGGATCGATTGCGGGGTGATCTTGCCGTTTTCAGTGCCGGCGATCAGCAGCTTCGAGCCGTTGGAGAAGAATTCCGGAGCGCCGCATTCGTCGGTTTCGACGTGGGCGGTTTCCGAGCAGATCACGCTGTGGTAACTCTGGCACAGCGACGACAGGGCCAGCGAGTTGGCGGCGGTGCCGTTGAAGGCGAAGAACACTTCGCAGTCGGTTTCGAACAGTTTGCGGAAATGATCGGCCGCGCGGGCGGTCCATTCATCGTCGCCATAAGCGCGCTGGTGGCCGTGGTTGGCCTGTTCCATGGCAGCCCAGGCTTCCGGGCAGATACCGGAATAGTTGTCGCTGGCGAATTGTTGGCTCTTGTCGGTCATGGCCGGCTTCCGTAATCGAGACTCTTGTGAAGGCTCGTGGTCAATGAGGATGCGCACTTTACCGAAGATCTTCCGGGGAGCACATGCGATGTCGGGTGGGGAAAATTACCAGTTTATGGGCCGATTATGCACCTGAGCCAACGCGACGGCGCCCTGGATCTGCTCAAATGGCTGGCGTTGCTGAGCATGTTGCTCGATCACCTGCGA
Organism: Pseudomonas triticicola; assembly: GCF_019145375.1. Taxonomy (NCBI): domain Bacteria; kingdom Pseudomonadati; phylum Pseudomonadota; class Gammaproteobacteria; order Pseudomonadales; family Pseudomonadaceae; genus Pseudomonas; species Pseudomonas triticicola. The sequence continues at coordinate 61,479 of NZ_JAHSTX010000002.1, forward strand.
TATGTCGGCTTCTCCGCCGATTGGTTGTATGTGCCCGGGCGATTGGCGTTTCCATGGTTTTGCCTGGCGATGGCGGCGAATCTGGCTCGGGAGGGTTCGCGCAAGATGGAATGGCGCTATCTGGGCTGGCTGTTGCTGTTCAGTGCAATCAGCGAAGTCCCTTATCGCTTTTATATCCCCGACCCTGACACGTTCAACGTGATGCCGACGCTGGCGCTGGGCTTGCTGGTGGCGCGCGGCTGGCAGGACTCAGCGTCGGTGCCACGGTTGCTCGCGCTGGCCGCGCTGGTGGTTGCGGCGGTTTTTTCAGAACGACTGATGTTCGGTTTCTTCGGCGTATTGTTGCCATTGGCGATGCTGCTGGTGTTCCGCCGACCCTGCTATTTCAGCCTGTTGCCGGGGCTGGTGTGTCTGGCGGCGAACCAATGGCAGGTGCTGCTCGAATCGGCGCGCTTCGGCAACAGCGTGGCGATTCTAGGGCTGACGACTTGTCTGTTTGCGCCGATGCTCGGAATGTTCTTGTTGCGACATGGGCGACATGTCCGGCCACCACCGATGCGGCGCTGGGCGTATGCGCTGTATCCCGCGCATTTCCTCCTGCTGCTTGCCATCCGCCAAATCATCGCCTGACCCCTGTGAGAGCGAGCCGGCTCCGGGCGGCGTTCCGACGAAAGCGGTCTGCCAGCCAACTTCTATGTCGGATGTGCCGGCCTCTTCGCGAGCAGGCTCGCTCCCACACGGGATCTGCGGCGTTTCGAAGAGAGCATTTCCAGCCATGTCGTAAACGCACCTTTGCGTGGCGTCCGCAGGCATTTGAGCTGTCTGTGCCGGTCATACCATCGCATCAAAGGGCACTGCCATCATTGCCAGTGCCTTACCGAGACGAATGGCGCACAGATGCCGCTGGGAGAGACGCGATGTTCAGCAAGCAAGACCAGATCCAGGGTTACGACGATGCACTGCTGGCGGCGATGAATGCCGAGGAGCAACGTCAGGAAGATCACATCGAGCTGATCGCGTCGGAGAACTACACCAGCAAGCGCGTCATGCAGGCGCAAGGCAGCGGCCTGACCAACAAATACGCCGAGGGCTATCCGGGCAAGCGCTACTACGGCGGCTGCGAGCATGTGGACAAAGTCGAAGCGCTGGCCATCGAACGCGCCAAGCAACTGTTCGGTGCCGACTATGCCAACGTCCAGCCGCACTCCGGCTCCTCGGCCAACAGCGCCGTGTACCTGGCGCTGATCCAGCCGGGTGACACCATCCTCGGCATGAGCCTGGCCCACGGCGGTCACCTGACCCACGGCGCGAAAGTGTCGTCCTCGGGCAAGCTCTACAACGCCGTGCAGTACGGCATCAACACCGACACCGGGCTGATCGACTACGACGAAGTCGAGCGTCTGGCGGTCGAGTGCAAACCGAAAATGATCGTTGCCGGTTTCTCGGCTTACTCGAAAACTCTGGACTTCCCGCGCTTCCGTCAGATCGCCGACAAGGTCGGCGCGCTGCTGTTCGTCGACATGGCTCACGTCGCCGGTCTGGTCGCTGCTGGCCTGTATCCGAACCCGCTGCCGTACGCCGATGTGGTCACCACTACTACGCACAAAACCCTGCGCGGTCCGCGTGGCGGGCTGATCCTGGCCAAGTCCAACGAAGAGATCGAAAAGAAGCTCAACGCCGCCGTTTTCCCCGGTGCTCAGGGCGGCCCGCTTATGCACGTCATCGCCGGTAAGGCGGTGTGCTTCAAGGAAGCGCTGGAGCCTGGCTTCAAGGCTTATCAGCAACAAGTGATCGACAACGCCCAGGCGATGGCGAGCGTGTTCATCAAGCGTGGCTACGATGTGGTCTCCGGCGGCACCGACAACCATCTGTTCCTGGTCAGCCTGATTCGTCAGGGCCTGACCGGCAAGGACGCCGACGCCGCGCTGGGCCGTGCCCACATCACCGTGAACAAGAACGCCGTGCCGAACGATCCGCAGTCGCCGTTCGTGACCTCGGGCCTGCGCATCGGCACCCCGGCGGTGACCACGCGCGGCTTCAAGGTCAGCCAGTGCGAAACTCTCGCCGGCTGGATCTGCGACATCCTCGACAACCTCGGCGACGCCGATGTCGAGGCCAATGTCGCCCAGCAGGTCTCGGCCCTGTGCGCAGACTTCCCGGTTTATCGCTGAGTCGGTTTTGGAGTAATGACTATGCAACGCTATTCCGGCTTCGGCCTGTTCAAACACTCGCTCAGCCACCACGAAAACTGGCAGCGCATGTGGCGCACGCCCACCCCGAAAAAAGTCTACGACGTGGTCATCGTCGGCGGCGGCGGGCACGGCCTGGCGACGGCCTACTATCTGGCCAAGGAGCACGGCATCACCAATGTCGCCGTGGTCGAGAAAGGCTGGCTGGGCGGCGGTAACACCGCGCGCAACACCACCATCGTGCGTTCCAACTACCTGTGGGACGAGTCGGCGCACCTCTACGAACACGCGATGAAATTGTGGGAAGGCCTGTCGCAGGATCTCAACTACAACGTGATGTTCTCCCAGCGCGGCGTCTACAACCTGTGCCACACCCTGCAGGACATCCGTGATTCCGAGCGTCGGGTCAGTGCCAACCGCCTCAACGGCGTCGACGGTGAATTGCTCGACGCCAAGCAGGTTGCGGACGAGATTCCGTACCTGGACTGCTCGAAAAACACCCGCTACCCGATCATGGGCGCGACCGTGCAGCGTCGCGGCGGCGTCGCCCGTCACGATGCCGTGGCCTGGGGCTTTGCCCGTGCCGCCGATGCCTTGGGCGTGGACTTGATCCAGCAGACCGAAGTGATCGGTTTCCGCAAGGAAAACGGTGTGTGCATCGGCGTCGAAACCAACAAGGGTTTCATCGGCGCCAAGCGCGTCGGCGTGGTCACTGCCGGTAACTCCGGGCACATGGCCAAGCTTGCCGGTTTCCGCCTGCCGATCGAATCCCACCCGCTGCAAGCGCTGGTGTCCGAGCCGATCAAACCGATTATCGACAGTGTGATCATGTCCAACGCCGTACACGGTTACATCAGCCAGTCCGACAAGGGCGACCTGGTGATCGGCGCCGGTATCGACGGCTACAACGGCTACGGCCAGCGTGGTTCGTACCCGGTAATCGAACACACCATCCAGGCCATCGTCGAGATGTTCCCGGTGTTGTCCCGCGTACGCATGAACCGCCAGTGGGGCGGCATCGTCGACACCACCCCGGACGCTTGCCCGATCATCTCGAAAACGCCGGTACCAAACATGTTCTTCAACTGCGGTTGGGGCACCGGTGGCTTCAAGGCCACACCGGGTTCGGGCAACGTGTTTGCCGCGAGTCTGGCCAAGGGTGAAATGCACCCATTGGCTGCACCTTTCTCCATCGACCGTTTCCACAACGGTGCGTTGATCGATGAACACGGCGCTGCTGCGGTTGCCCACTAACAGGAGAAATCCCCATGTTGCATATCTTCTGTCCTCACTGCGGCGAACTGCGCTCTGAAGAGGAATTCCACGCATCCGGTCAGGCGCACATCCCGCGTCCGCTGGATCCGAACGCCTGCACCGATGAAGAGTGGGGCGACTACATGTTCTTTCGCGATAACCCGCGCGGTCTGCACCACGAGTTGTGGGACCACGTTGCCGGTTGCCGCCAGTACTTCAACGTCACTCGCGATACGGTGACCTACGAGATTCTCGAGAGCTACAAGATCGGCGAGAAGCCGCAATTCACCGACAAGGCTGGCACTGCGAAAACAGCCACGACGGCGCTGGGAGAGAAGGTATGAGCCAGACCAATCGCCTGTCCAACGGTGGACGGATCGACCGCAACAAAGTGCTGAGCTTCACCTTCAACGGCCAGACCTACAAAGGCTACGAAGGCGACTCGCTGGCCGCCGCACTGATCGCCAACGGCGTCGACATCATCGGCCGCAGCTTCAAGTATTCGCGCCCTCGCGGCATCTTCGCCGCCGGTTCCGAAGAGCCGAACGCCGTGCTGCAGATCGGTGCCACCGAAGCCACGCAGATTCCCAACGTGCGCGCCACGCAACAGGCGTTGTATCAGGGCCTGGTCGCCACCAGCACCAATGGCTGGCCGAGCGTCAACAACGACATGATGGGGATTCTCGGCAAGGTCGGCGGCAAGCTGATGCCGCCGGGTTTCTACTACAAAACCTTCATGTACCCGCAATCGTTCTGGATGACTTACGAGAAGTACATCCGCAAGGCTGCCGGCCTCGGCCGTTCGCCGACCGAGAACGATCCGGACACCTACGACTACATGAACCAGCACTGCGACGTGCTGATCGTCGGCGCTGGCCCGGCCGGTCTCGCTGCTGCCCTGGCTGCTGCGCGCAGCGGTGCCCGCGTGATTCTGGCCGATGAGCAGGAAGAGTTCGGCGGCAGCCTGCTTGATTCCCGCGAAAGCCTCGACGGCAAACCGGCGATGGAATGGGTTGCCAGCGTCATCGCTGAATTGAAGAACACCCCGGACGTGCTGCTGTTGCCGCGCGCCACGGTCAACGGCTACCACGACCACAACTTCCTGACCATTCACGAACGCCTCACCGATCACCTCGGTGACCGCGCGCCGATCGGTCAGGTGCGTCAGCGCATCCACCGTGTCCGCGCCAAGCGCGTGGTGCTGGCGACCGGCGCCCACGAGCGTCCGCTGGTCTACGGCAATAACGACGTGCCGGGCAACATGCTCGCTGGTGCGGTGTCGACCTACGTGCGTCGCTATGGCGTGGCGCCAGGCAAAAAACTGGTGCTGTCGACCAACAACGATCACGCCTATCGTGTCGCTCTCGATTGGCTCGATGCCAGTCTGCAAGTCGTCGCCATCGCTGACGCCCGCAGCAATCCGCGCGGTGCATTGGTCGAAGAAGCGCGCGCCAAAGGCATTCGCATCCTCACCGGCAGCGCCGTCATCGAGGTGCGTGGCAGCAAGCGTGTGACCGCTGCGCGCGTCGCCGCGATTGACGTAAAGGCCCACGCCGTGACCAGTCCGGGCGAATGGCTCGACTGCGATCTGGTTGCCAGCTCCGGCGGTTACAGCCCGGTGGTTCACCTGGCTTCGCATCTCGGCGGCAAACCGGTCTGGCGTGAAGACATTCTCGGTTTCGTACCGGGCGAAGCACCGCAAAAGCGCGTGTGCGTCGGTGGCATCAATGGCGTCTACGCGCTGGGCGATTCGCTGGCCGACGGTTTCGAAGGTGGCGTTCGCGCTGCTGCCGAAGCCGGTTTCCAGACCGTTGAAGGCGTGTTGCCGAAAGCCTTGAGCCGTCTCGAAGAGCCGACCCTGGCGCTGTTCCAGGTGCCGCACGAGAAGAACTCGGCGCGTGCACCGAAGCAATTCGTCGACTTCCAGAACGACGTCACCGCCGGTGGCATCGAACTGGCGACCCGCGAAGGTTTCGAGTCGGTCGAGCACGTCAAACGCTATACCGCGCTGGGCTTCGGCACCGATCAGGGCAAGCTCGGCAACGTCAACGGTCTGGCCATTGCCGCCCGTTCGCTGAACGTGACCATCCCGCAGATGGGCACCACCATGTTCCGTCCGAACTACACGCCGGTGACCTTCGGCGCCGTGGCCGGTCGGCACTGCGGGCACATCTTCGAACCGGTGCGCTACACCGCGCTGCATGCCTGGCACGTGAAGAACGGCGCCGAGTTTGAAGACGTCGGTCAGTGGAAGCGTCCCTGGTACTTCCCGAAAAACGGTGAAGACCTGCACGCGGCGGTCAAGCGCGAATGCAAAGCCGTGCGCGACAGCGTCGGCCTGCTCGATGCTTCGACCCTCGGCAAGATCGACATCCAAGGCCCGGATGCCCGCGAGTTCCTCAACCGCGTGTACACCAACGCCTGGACCAAGCTCGACGTGGGCAAAGCTCGCTACGGTCTGATGTGCAAGGAAGACGGCATGGTCTTCGACGACGGTGTGACCGCGTGTCTGGCCGACAACCATTTCGTCATGACCACCACCACCGGTGGCGCCGCGCGCGTACTGCAGTGGCTGGAGCTGTACCACCAGACCGAATGGCCGGACCTGAAGGTGTACTTCACGTCGGTCACCGACCACTGGGCGACCATGACCCTGTCCGGGCCGAACAGCCGCAAGCTGCTCAGCGCCGTGACCGACATCGATCTGAGCAACGAAGCGTTCCCGTTCATGACCTGGAAAGAAGGTCTGGTCGGCGATGTGCCGGCGCGGGTGTTCCGTATCTCGTTCACCGGTGAGCTGTCGTACGAAGTCAACGTGCAGGCCGATTATGCGATGGGCGTGCTGGAAAAAATCGTCGAGGCCGGCAAGCAGTACAACCTGACGCCGTACGGCACCGAAACCATGCACGTGCTGCGGGCCGAGAAGGGCTTCATCATCGTCGGCCAGGACACCGACGGCTCGATGACCCCGGACGACCTGAACATGGGCTGGTGTGTGGGTCGCACCAAACCGTTCTCGTGGATCGGCCAGCGCGGCATGAACCGGGAAGATTGCGTGAAAGACCAGCGCAAACAACTGGTGGGCCTCAAGCCGATCGATCCGACCAAATGGCTGCCGGAAGGTGCCCAGCTGGTGTTCAACACCAAACAGGCGATCCCGATGACCATGGTCGGCCACGTGACCTCCAGCTACGCGCACAACTCTCTCGGTTATTCGTTTGCCATGGGCGTGGTCAAGGGCGGTCTCAAGCGCATGGGCGAGCGGGTGTTCGCACCGCTGGCCGATGGCAGCGTGATCGAGGCGGAAATCGTGTCTTCGGTGTTCTTCGATCCGAAGGGTGAGCGGCAGAACATCTGACAACCTCGGGAGCGGTGGGCGGGCGGCTATTCGCGAGCAGGCTCGCTCCCACATTCGATCGCGTTCCCCTGTGGGAGCGAGCCTGCTCGCGAAGGCGGCGGCACAGCTACCACAGGAACCAACAGAATTCAGAAGGTGCTTTATGACCACAGCCAATGTTTACCAGCAACGCCCGACCACCGGTGCCCGTGCCGAGTCGTCGCTGCACCATGCCGACCTCGCCAGCCTGGTCGGCAAGGGCCGCAAGAACGCCGGCGTGATCGTGCGTGAGAAAAAACTCCTCGGCCACTTGACCATTCGTGGCGATGGCCACGATGCCGCGTTCGCGGCCGGTGTGCACAAGGCGCTTGGCATTGAATTGCCCGGCGCCCTCAGCGTGATCGTCAAAGGCGAAACCAGCCTGCAATGGATGGGCCCGGACGAGTGGCTGCTGATCGTGCCAAGCGGCGAAGAATTCGCCGCCGAGCAGAAACTGCGTGAAGCGCTGGGCGATCTGCACATTGCCATCGTCAACGTCAGCGGCGGCCAGCAGATCCTCGAACTGAGCGGGCCGAACGTGCGCCAGGTGCTGATGAAATCCACCAGCTATGACGTGCACCCGAACAACTTCCCGGTCGGCAAAGCGGTGGGCACGGTGTTCGCCAAATCGCAACTGATGATTCGTCATACCGCCGAAGACACCTGGGAACTGCTGATCCGTCGCAGCTTCTCGGATTACTGGTGGTTGTGGTTGCAGGATGCTTCGGCCGAGTACGGGTTGAGCGTACAAGCCTAAAAGCTTACCCCCTCACCCCAGCCCTCTCCCCCCAAGGGGGAGAGGGGGAAAGGGAGCCGATCTCGGGTGTTTTTGCGATCTGCATTCACATTCGGTATTTCAGGTCGGCGTAGCTCGAAAGAACACCTCGGTCAGCCCCCTCTCCCTCTGGGAGAGGGCTAGGGTGAGGGAAAAACCTGACACCCCGCACAACGAACAGGAGTCACCGCACCATGAGCCGCGCCCCAGACACATGGATTCTGACCGCCGACTGCCCCAGCGTCCTCGGCACGGTGGACGCGGTCACGCGTTTTCTGTTCGAGCAGGGCTGTTATGTCACCGAGCACCACTCGTTCGATGACCGCCTCTCGGGGCGCTTCTTCATTCGCGTGGAATTCCGTCAGCCCGACGGTTTCGACGAACAATCTTTCCGCGCAGGTTTGGCCGAGCGCGGACAGGCGTTCGGCATGCTCTTCGAGCTGACCGCGCCGAACTACCGGCCGAAAGTGGTGATCATGGTGTCCAAGGCCGATCACTGCCTCAACGACTTGCTCTACCGCCAGCGCATCGGCCAGTTGTCGATGGACGTGGCGGCGGTGGTGTCCAACCATCCGGATCTCAAGCCGTTGGCCGACTGGCACCAGATTCCCTACTACCATTTCCCTCTCGACCCCAACGACAAACCGGCGCAGGAGCGTCAGGTCTGGCAGGTGATCGAAGAGGCCGGTGCCGAACTGGTGATCCTCGCCCGCTACATGCAGGTGCTGTCGCCGGAGCTGTGCCGCAAGCTCGACGGCAAGGCGATCAACATTCATCACTCCCTGCTGCCGGGCTTCAAGGGCGCCAAACCGTATCACCAGGCTTACAACAAGGGCGTGAAACTGGTGGGCGCGACGGCGCATTACATCAACAACGATCTCGATGAAGGGCCGATCATCGCCCAGGGCGTCGAGGCGGTGGATCACAGTCATTACCCCGAAGACCTGATTGCCAAGGGCCGGGATATCGAAGGCCTGACCTTGGCGCGGGCGGTCGGGTATCACATCGAAAGAAGGGTGTTCCTGAACGCCAACAGAACTGTCGTTCTTTAGCGCAAGCTCCAAGCTCCAAGCCGCAAGAACAAGCGGTCAGCACACTTCTTGCGGCTTGTAGCTTGCCGCTTGAAGCTCAATCAACTCTCTACCCAACAACAAATATAGAGGTGATGGCATGTCTGGCAATCGTGGTGTGGTGTATCTCGGCGCTGGCAAGGTCGAAGTACAGAAAATCGACTATCCGAAAATGCAGGACCCGCGCGGTCGCAAGATCGAACACGGGGTCATCCTCAAAGTGGTCTCCACCAACATCTGCGGCTCCGACCAGCACATGGTGCGCGGCCGAACCACGGCGCAGACCGGTCTGGTGCTGGGTCACGAAATCACCGGCGAGGTGATCGAAAAGGGCTCTGACGTCGAAAACCTGAAGATCGGCGATCTGGTCTCCGTTCCGTTCAACGTAGCTTGCGGGCGCTGCCGTTCCTGCAAAGAGCAACACACCGGCGTCTGCCTGACCGTCAACCCGGCTCGTGCCGGCGGCGCATACGGTTACGTCGACATGGGCGACTGGACCGGTGGCCAGGCCGAATACGTGCTGGTGCCGTACGCCGACTTCAACCTGCTGAAACTGCCGGATCGCGACAAGGCCATGGAGAAAATCCGCGACCTGACCTGCCTCTCCGACATCCTCCCGACCGGTTACCACGGCGCCGTCACTGCCGGCGTTGGCCCGGGCAGCTCCGTGTACATCGCTGGCGCCGGTCCGGTCGGCCTCGCCGCTGCCGCTTCCGCACGTTTGCTCGGTGCGGCGGTGGTGATCGTCGGCGACGTCAACACCATCCGCCTGGCCCACGCCAAGGCCCAAGGCTTTGAAGTCGTCGACCTGTCCAAGGACACCCCGCTGCACGAACAGATCGCCGCACTGCTGGGCGAGCCGGAAGTCGACTGCGCAGTGGACTGCGTTGGCTTCGAAGCACGCGGCCACGGCCACGACGGCGTCAAGGCCGAAGCCCCGGCCACGGTGCTCAACTCACTGATGGGTGTAGTGCGCGTTGCCGGCAAGATCGGTATCCCGGGCCTGTACGTCACCGAAGATCCGGGCGCCGTCGACGCCGCGGCAAAAATGGGCAGCCTGAGCATCCGCTTCGGCCTGGGCTGGGCCAAATCCCACAGCTTCCACACCGGCCAGACTCCAGTCATGAAGTACAACCGCCAGTTGATGCAGGCGATCATGTGGGATCGCATCAACATCGCTGAAGTGGTCGGCGTGCAAGTCATCAGCCTCGATCAGGCGCCGGAAGGTTACGGCGAGTTCGACGCCGGCGTGCCGAAGAAGTTTGTGATTGATCCGCACAAGTTGTTCAGTGCGGCGTAAGGTTTTACGCGGTACAAAAACGGCGCCATTCAGGCGCCGTTTTTAATGGTTTTTCTTATACAACCTGAACTTCTTCTGCTTGCATTCCCTTCTGTCCTCTCGCTGCAACGTAGGTCACAGTCTGTCCTTCCTTCAAGCTTTTGAATCCATCCGATTGGATGGCTTTGAAGTGAACGAAAAGATCATCACCGCCATTTTTGGGCGTGATGAAGCCAAAGCCTTTTTCATCGTTAAACCATTTAACCGTACCGGTTTCTCTGCCTGACATATCCGTGCTTCCTGTTTGCTTTGTGTATCGATTTCAGTTCGGCGGGGGCACGACCAGGATTTACCTGTTCCTTCTGTCGCTAACCAATCGAACGTTGATAGCGTATTGCTGCCCTGTATCGCTTTTTGTCACTTCATAACTGACCCTTCGTCCGGCCTTGATTTCTCCAATGATGGGATCGTTCGGATCAACGCAAAAGATGATTGCTGTGGGTTGAGCAATCACTTCCTTTGCAGCGCCTTTGGACGGTCCCTTCACTGGCGCGATGATCGAGTCGTCGCGGTCTGACAATCGCTTCTCCATCGCAGCACCTCCCTCAGAATGATCCGCGGCAAACTTGTCTCGAATTCAAATCTAAACAACTTGAATTCAGCAGGTAACTGTCAGGTTTGACAGATTTTAGAATCGTTTTGGAATAGCCTGAATCTCGATTTGGAATGACCGGAACATGCCGCCGGATCCCCGGTCAAACCGGCAGTTTCGTCGCCGTTGTCCGGTGGCAGCTTTTTCCCAAGAGGATGTCTGAATGAAGATTTCACGCGGTTTTGCCCTGGCATCGCTCCTGACTCTGACCGCCGGGCCGGTGTTTGCCGGGTTCAGTTTGAACGACGTGGCCGGTGCGGTAGCGGGGATGCAGGGTGGCGACAAGGCGGCGGCTGCGGCGCCGACCTCGGAGACCGCTGGTTTGTTGAGTGCGCTGAGTGCGCTGGACGTCACGCCGGAGCAGGCCGTTGGCGGTACCAGTGCGATGCTCGGGCTGGCGAAGAATCAGTTGAGCAGCACCGACTATTCGCAACTGGCCAAGGAGGTGCCGGGTATCGACAAACTGTCCGGTGGCAGCGGCAATCTGGCGGCGCTCGGGGCTTTGCTCGGTTCGTCCGGCAAGTCGGCGGGCCTTGAGAATGCGCTGGGTAATGTCAAAGACAGCAACGACCTGAACAACGCGTTCAGCGCGCTGGGCATGGACAGCGGCATGATCGGCCAGTTTGCCCCGGTGCTCCTGCAATACCTCGGTCAGCAGGGCGTCGGCGGTTCGCTGTTGAGCAGCCTGGGCAGCATCTGGGGCACCGGCACCGGCACCGGCACTTGAGTCAGCGGCGCTCGTTGCGCAGCTCGACGATGCGTTGATCCTTCTCGGTCCAGAGCTGGTTGACCCAGTTCTGGACGTGTTGGCGAAAGGCCGGATCTTTCTCGTAATCGCCCTGCCACAGCGTCGGGTCGAGTTCGCGGGTCCTGATGTCGATGATCACTCGCGGCACGTTGCCGCTGATCAGGTCCCAGAAGCCCGGGATTTTTTCCTGCGGATACACCACCGTCACATCAAGCATCGCGTCGAGCTGTTCACCCATCGCTGCCAGCACGAACGCCACGCCGCCGGCCTTGGGTTTGAGCAAGTGGTTGAACGGCGATTCCTGCTGGGTGCTTTTCGCCAGGGTGTAGCGCGTGCCTTCCAGATAATTCACCACCGTCACCGGCTGGCGCTTGAACAGCTCGCACGCCGCTTTGGTGATTTCCAGATCCTTGCCCGCCAGCTCGGGGTTCTTTGCCAGAAAGGCTTTGGTGTAGCGCTTCATGAACGGGTAATCCAGCGCCCACCACGCCAAGCCGAGGAACGGCACCCAGATCAGCTCTTTCTTCAGAAAGAACTTGAAGAACGGCGTGCGCCGGTTGAGGGTCTGGATCAGTGCCGGAATGTCGACCCACGATTGATGGTTGCTGACCACCAGATAGGACGTGTCGCGGCGCAGATCGTCGCCGCCGCGAATGTCCCACTGCGTCGGGATGCACAGCTGGAAGATCAGTTTGTCGATTTCGGCCCAGGTCTCGGCGATCCACATCACCGCCCCCGATGCGTAATCCCGCCAGCGCCCGGGTGCGACCAGTTTGAGCAGGGCAAACACCATCAATGGCCCGATCAGGATCAGGGTGTTGAGCAACAGCAGCAGGGTGACGAAACAGCCGGTGAGCAGGCGGCGCATAAGCAACTCTATGAAGTGGCAGGGGCGAGCCATGATAAGCAGCTTCGCGCGACAGGCCAAATCGGCGCTGACGAATGTTTCACTTCAGTCCCGTTAACCTGATCGTTCCCACGCTCTGCGTGGTAACGCCGTCCGGGACGCTCCGCGTCCCCTGTGACGCAGAGCGTCACTGGATGCATTCCCACGCAGAGCGTGGGAACGATCAACCGCGCGACGGTCTAAAATGCCGTTGCCCAACCTCCCAAGGAAACCCCTTACGTGAAATCCCTCCTTGCTCTGTTTGCCCTCGTTGCGCTGCCGGTCATGGCCGCCGAGCCGACGCTGTACGGTCGCTACGAATACATCGCGCTGCCGGAAATCGGTGGCGAAGTGCTCAAGGCCAAGATGGACACCGGCGCGCTGACCGCCTCGCTGTCGGCCAAGGACATCGAGACCTTCACCCGCGACGGCGAAGACTGGGTACGTTTCCGCCTCGCCACCAAGGACGCCAGCAACAAGGTCTTCGAGCATAAGGTCGCGCGCATCAGCAAGATCAAAAGCCGTTCCGACGAGGACGATGAAGAGCGCGACAGCAGCGATGTCGCCAAGCGTCCGGTGGTCGATCTGGAACTGTGCCTGGGCAACGTCAAACGCACCGTCGAGGTCAACCTGACCGACCGCAGCCACTTCAACTATCCGCTGCTGATCGGCGCCAAGGCTTTGCGTGAGTTCGGCGCGGCGGTCAATCCGGCGCGGCGTTACACCGCCGACAAGCCTGACTGCTAAGTGGTCTGATTGACGTAACCCCGGGCTTGGGGCACCGTTCGCGCACTAACTGCCACGGGCTCGGACGCCATGCCGCACATCCTGATTGTCGAAGACGAAGCGGCAATAGCCGACACACTGATTTTTGCCTTGCAGGGCGAGGGGTTCAGCACCACGTGGCTGAACCTCGGCGCGGCGGCGCTGGAGCATCAGCGGCAGACGCCGGCCGACCTGATCATTCTCGATATCGGTTTGCCGGACATCAGCGGCTTCGAGACTTGCAAGCAACTGCGGCGCTTCACGGAAGTGCCGGTGCTGTTTCTCAGCGCCCGCGACGCCGAGATCGATCGCGTGGTGGGCCTGGAGATCGGTGCCGACGATTACGTGGTCAAGCCGTTCAGCCCGCGTGAAGTGGCGGCGCGGGTCAAAGCCATCCTCAAGCGCATGGCGCCGCGCCCGACCCTGGAAGCAGGCTCAACGCTGTTTCGCATCGATGCCGAACGCGTGCAGATCAGCTATCGCGGCCAGCCGCTGAGCCTGACCCGCCATGAATTCCGCTTGTTGCAATGCCTGCTCGAACAACCTGAGCGGGTGTTCAGCCGCGAGCAATTGCTTGATGCGCTGGGCGTTGCCGCTGATGCCGGTTACGAGCGCAGCATCGACAGCCACATCAAAAGCCTGCGCGCCAAGTTGCGCCTGGTGCGCGCCGAGGCCGAGCCGATCCAGACCCATCGCGGCCTCGGTTACAGCTATAGCCCGGGGCACAGCTGATGTCGCTGGGGCTGCGGATCTTTCTGGTGTACGTGCTGTTTGTCGGCCTGACCGGTTATTTCGTCCTCAACACGGTGATGGAGGAAATCCGCCCCGGCGTGCGTCAGTCCACCGAAGAGACGCTGGTCGACACCGCCAACCTGTTGGCAGAAATCCTGCGCGACGATTTCAAGGCCGGCACCCTCAGCGAGAACCGCTGGCCGCAATTGCTCCGCGCCTATGGCGAGCGGCAGCCGCAAGCGACCATCTGGGGCTTGCCGAAAAACCAGGTCAACCACCGCATCTACGTCACCGACGCTAAGGGCGTCGTTGTGCTCGACTCCAGCGGCGTCGCGATCGGCCAGGATTATTCGCGCTGGAACGACGTCTACCTGACCCTGCGCGGCGAGTACGGCGCGCGCTCCAGCCGTAGCGATCCTGACGATCCGAGCTCTTCAGTGATGCACGTCGGCGCGCCGATCCGCGACAACGACAGGATCATCGGCGTGGTCACCGTGGCCAAGCCCAACAGTTCGCTGCAACCCTACGTCGATCGCACCGAGCGGCGCTTGCTGTTTTACGGCGCCGGACTGATCGGCCTCGGTTTGCTCTTCGGTGCTTTGCTCTCATGGTGGCTGAGCCGCGCGCTGCACCGTTTGACCGGTTATGCCCAAGCGGTCAGCGAAGGCCGGCGCGTGGAAGTGCCGCATTATCGCGGCGGCGAGCTGGAGCAACTGGCCACAGCGGTCGAGCAGATGCGCACGCAGCTCGAAGGCAAGGCCTACGTCGAGCGCTACGTGCACACCCTGACCCATGAATTGAAAAGTCCGCTGGCGGCGATTCGGGGCGCGGCGGAGTTGCTGCAAAGCGAGATGCCGGCCGTCCAGCGTTTGCGCTTTGTCAGCAACATCGACAGCGAAAGCGCGCGGATGCAGCAGTTGATCGAGCGCCTGCTTAATCTGGCGCAGGTGGAACAGCGCCAAGGTTTGGAAGAAAGGGTGGCAGTGCCGCTGGCGCTGTTGGTCGCAGAACTGCTCAAGGCGCAGGCCGCGCGGATCGAGGGCAGACAACTGCGTATCGAGCAAGCGATCGGCGAGGATCTGCTGTTGATTGGCGAGCCGTTTCTGCTGCACCAGGCGTTGGGCAATCTGCTGGAAAACGCACTCGATTTCACCCCGACGTCGGGGCTGTTGCGCTTGAGCGCCAAGCGGGTTGGCGAGCAGATCGAGTTTCGCCTGTTCAACCAGACCACGGCGATTCCCGATTACGCCTTGCCACGCCTGACCGAACGCTTCTACTCGTTGCCGCGCCCGGATAGCGGACGCAAGAGCACCGGGCTGGGGCTGAACTTCGTTGAAGAAGTGGTCAAGTTGCATGGCGGGGTGATGCGCATTGGCAATGTCGAGGGCGGGGTTGAGGTGGTATTGCGCTTGCCTTGAAACCGAGTCGCGACCTTCGCGAGCAGGCTCGCTCCCACAGGGGAATGCATTCTCCACACAATCTCCATATTCCCCCCACACTCCCACCACACCGCATCAGCAGACTCCTCCCATCCAAACAGGGAGAGTCCCATGAACAAGAATCTGACCATCAAACTCGGCGCGATTGCCTTATTGATCCTGCTGTTGCTGATCCCGTTGCTGATGATCGACGGCATCATCGATGAGCGTCAGCAACTGCGCGACGGTGTGCTCGAAGACATCGCGCGCAGTTCCAGTTACAGCCAGCAACTGACCGGGCCGGTGATGGTGGTGCCGTACCGCAAGGTGGTGCGCACCTGGAAGACCAACGACAAAACCAACAAGCGCTACGAGGAGATCGGCGAGGCGCGGGGGCGCTTGTACTTTCTGCCGGAGCGTTTTGAACTCGACGGCCAGGTGCAAACCGAACTGCGCAAACGCGGTATTTACGAGGCGCGACTGTTCCACGCCGACAACCGCATCGATGGGCATTTTTCCCTGCCGGCGCAGTTGGGCATCAAGGAAAATTTTGCCGATTACCAATTCGACGCGCCGTTCCTGGCTGTGGGTATCAGCGATATTCGCGGCATCGAAAACGCGCTGAAACTTGAACTCGGCGGCCAGCAACTGGACTTCGTGCCCGGCAGCGAAGTGGCCTGGATCGGCGAGGGCGTGCACGTCACCCTGCCGGCACTGGACGCCAGCAAAGCCACGCAGTTGACCTTCGGATTCGACCTGCGCCTGCAAGGCACCGGCTCGCTGCGGGTGGTGCCGGTGGGCAAGACCAGCAGCGTCAGCCTCGCCGCCAATTGGCCGCACCCCAGCTTCGTCGGCAACTTCCTGCCGGCCAAGCGCGAGATCAACGATCAGGGTTTCAGCGCCGACTGGCAGACCTCGTTTTTCTCCACCAACCTGCAAGAGGCGATGGAGCGCTGCGTCGCTGGCGACTGTGATGCACTCAACGGCCGCAGCTTCGGCGTCAGCTTCATCGACCCGGTGGATCAGTACCTGAAGAGCGACCGGGCGATCAAATACGCGCTGCTGTTCATCGTCCTGACCTTCGCCGGTTTCTTCCTCTTCGAAGTGCTCAAGAGCCTGGCGGTGCACCCGGTGCAATATGCTTTGGTCGGTGTCGCGCTGGCGTTCTTTTACCTGCTGCTGTTGTCGCTGTCGGAACACATCGGTTTTGCGCTAGCGTATCTGTTGTCGGCGAGTGGCTGTGTGTTGCTGATCGGTTTCTATGTCAGCCACGTCTTGCGCAGCGCGCGGCATGGCTTGAGTTTCTCGGCCGGGTTGGCGGCGCTGTATGGCCTGCTGTACGGCTTGCTCAGCGCCGAGGATTACGCGCTGTTGATGGGCTCGTTGATGTTGTTCGGTCTGCTCGGGGTGTTCATGGTGCTGACGCGTAAATTGGACTGGTACGGGATTGGTTTGAAGTCCGCCAAGCCGCTGGAGTTTGACGTGGAGGCGATGCAATGAGCGGGTTGAGGGCTGAGCGCAGGGAAGTGGCGGTTCTGCTGACGCTGATTGTTGCAGCGCTGCCGCCAGAACCGAAGTGGTGCATTCGCGAGCAGGCTCGCTCCCACAAGGGATCCGGTAATGGCAGCAACCCTGTGGGAGCGAGCCTGCTCGCGAAGAGGCCGGAACAGGCAGCCCAGATCTAAGGCTTGGGCATCGTCGCCACCATGGACGGTCGCTGACTCACCTCGAAATACCAGTTGGCCAGTTGCGGATTGGCCGCGCGCCAGTCCATGTCCGGGAAGCGCAGGTCCAGATAGCCCAGCGCGCAGGCCACGCTGATCGCCGCGACATCGAAGTGGCTGGTCAGCTCGGCAATCGCTTCGCTCTCCAGCACGGCGAGGGCGCGGCGGATCTTGTCGCGCTGAGCGTCGAGCCATTCGCCCCAGTGTTTTTCCACCGGGCGCAGCACGGTTTCATAACGCACCATCACCGAGGCATCCATGATCCCGTCAGCCATCGACGCCAGCGTCAGGCGCCGCCAGCGCGCCGCACCTTCACGGGGGATCAGCGGATTGCCGACGTGCTGCTGGTCGAGGTACTCGAGGATGACGCGGCTGTCATGGATGACATTGCCGTCGGCCAGGCGCAGGGCGGGGATCTTGCTCAACGGGTTGTCGGCGATCAGCTCCGGGTTCGGGCTGACCGGGCTGAGCACACAGTCCTGCAGCGCGACACGATCCTGCTGACCGGTTTCGTGCAGCAGCACCATGACCTTGCGGACAAAGGGCGACAGGGTGTTGTGGTACAGGGTCATGCTGGGGGCGGACATGGCAAGGTCTCGATCAGGACAATGATCGGGCAGCATAGCCTGCTCGCGTCCGGCGCAGAACCCATGTGGGAGCGAGCCTGCTCGCGAAGGCGTCGTGACAGTCGACTTTGATGTTGAGTGTCCGGGCGCTTTCGCGAGCAGGCTCGCTCCCACAAGGGATTCTCAGCTTCGCGGCAGAAAACCTCTTATCGCCAGAAATGCCGGCACGCCAAGCCCGACCCAGCTCAAGGCATCCCAGATCCCATCCCCCAGCAACGCCGCAAACAGCCCCGCCGCGCTGAGCAGGGCGATCACGATCGGTGTGCTGAAGACCTTCCAGAAACTCGACTGACGCGGCTTCATGCCGAGGCCTCCGCGGTTTCCAATACAGGCTTTGCCGCCTTGCGCCGCACCACCCACAAATAGACACCACTGGCCAACACGATGATCGTCAGCACATCCAGCGTCGCCCAGAGAATCTTCATCGGCATGCCGCCGTAGTCACCAAAGTGCAGCGGCTGCGACATGCCCATGGCGTCCATGTACCAGGGCCGTTCCGCCACGGCGGTGACTTGCAGCGTCGTGGCGTCGATCAGCACCGGCGTCAGCAGGTGCGAAGTCAGGTGCGTGCCGCCCTTCATGAACACCGAATAATGATGCTCGCTGGAAAAGCGTGTGCCGGGGAAGGCGATGAAATCCGGCTTCATCCCCGGTGCGACTTCCTCGGCGATGTCGAGCAGCCGCGTAGCCGGGGCCAGTTGGGTCAGGGGCGGCGCATCGCGATACGGCGCGATCAGCGTGGTCAACGCGTCGTTGCGCCAAGCAGCGATGAGCAGGTCGGCGCAGGCGCTGATCACCCCGGTCACGCCCACCACCAGGCACCAGGTCAGGGTGACGACGCCAATCAAATTGTGCAGATCGAGCCAGCGCAGCCGCGTGGATTTGTCCTGACGCACGGTGCCGAATTTCAAGCGGCGCATGAATGGCAGGTACAGCACCGTGCCGGAGATGATCGCCACGACAAACAACAGACCCATGAACGCCAGCAGCAGCTTGCCCGGCAGCCCGGCGAACATGTCGACGTGCAGGCGCAGGATGAACAGCATCAAGCCACCGTTGGCCGAAGGGGTTTCCAGCGCTTCGCCAGTGCGCGCATCGAGCATGAAGGTGTGCGAAGAGTTCGGCTCGGTGTCGGCCGTCCTGGCCATGATCGCGAATGCCGCGTTCGGCTCTTCGTCGTCATAACCGAAGTACTGCATGACTTCGCCCGGGCGATGTTTCTGCGCGGCATCGACCAGTTGCTGCAGGTTGAGTTGCGGCGTGTCGGCCGGCATCTCGCGCAGTTCCGGGGCGTTGCCCAGCGCGTGATCAATCTCGTGGCTGAAAATCAGCGGCAGACCGGTCAGCGCCAGCATCAGCAGAAACACCGTGCAGATCAGGCTGGTCCAGGTGTGGATGAATGACCAGCGGCGGATGGTTTTACTTTTCATTGCATGACCTTCAAAAACACCAAAGCCGCCCGGTGCGGACGGCCTGGGAACAGGGCCTGTTTCAGCTCACTGGCTTACCACTTGTAAGTGGCGCTGGCGACGACACTGCGCTGGTCGCCGTAGTAGCAGTAGAAGCTGTCGCAGGTGGAAATGTAGTCCTTGTCGAACAGGTTGGTCGCATTCACCGCCAGCGACGCACCTTTGAGGCTGTTGTCCAGACGGCCGAGATCATAATGCACGCTGGCGTCGAACACGGTGTAGGCGTCAGCCTTGCCCAGCCAGGTGTTGGCCTTGTCGCCGTAGGTGTTGCCGGTGTAGCGCACGCCGGCACCGATACCGAAACCGTCGAGCACGCCGGCGTGCCAGGTGTAGTCGGTCCACAGCGAGGCTTGTTGGTTGGGCATCAGTTGCAGACGGTTGCCCTTGTCGATGCCTTTCTGCACTTCGGACTTGGCCAGAGTGTAGGCGGCGATGACTTTGAGGTTATCGGTCACATCCGACACGGCCTCGAGTTCCAGGCCTTTGACCTTCACTTCGCCGGTCTGGCTGGTCACTGAAACGTTGTTGACGAAGGTGTTCACCGCGACGTTCTTTTGGGTCAGGTCATACACGGCGGCGGTCAGCAGGGTCTTGCTCCCCGGAGGCTGGTATTTGATGCCCAGTTCCCACTGCTTGCCTTCGGTTGGCTTGAGCGAGCCGGTCGAGGTGGCATCGGCGCCCGTGGTCGGCTGGAAGGATTCGGCGTAGGACAGGTACGGCACGAAACCGTTATCGAAGACGTAGCTGAGCGCCGCGTTGCCGCTGAATTTCTTGTCACGCTGGGTGTTGGTCGCATCGCCCTTGTTGAAGAACTCGGTGCTGGTGTGCACCCAGTCTTCACGGCCGCCGAGGGTCAGGCGCCACTGGTCGAGGGCCATTTGGTCCTGCACGTAGAGGCCGGTCTGGTAGGTCTTCTGGTTATAGTCGTAAAACGCCGTGGAGCGCGCCGGACGTACGATCGGCTGGCCGTAGATCGGGTTGATGACGTTGGTTTGCAGACCATCGCCAAAGATCGAGGTGTAGTTGGTGTTGCTGCGCTGGTGATCCAGACCCAGCAGCAAGGTGTGGCGAATGTCGCCCGTGGCGAAGTCGGCCTGGAAGTTGTTGTCCACGGCAAACTGGCTGATGTCTTCGTCGACGCTGGTGCTGGTGCGGCCGACGTTGCCCTCTGCATCCACGGTGGTAAACGGGTAGGAACCGGGTGTCAGCGACTGGAACGACAGGTCCGACTTGGTGTAGCGCAGGTTCTGTTTGAACTGCCAGACATCGTTCAACCGATGTTCGAAGGCATAACCCAACGCGTAGTAGGTGCGGTCGTAGTATTCCCAATCCGGATCGCCGAGATTCTTGTGATGGGAAATATCACCGAGCGGCGATTTGATCTTCGTGCCCTGGATCGGCAGAAACTGGCTGGTGATGCCGGTGTCGTCGCGGGTGAACTGGCTCAGCAGAGTGATTTTTGTATCGTCGTCGATGTTCCAGGTCAGGCTCGGCGCGATGTTGTAGCGCTTGTTGTCGACGTGATCGACCTGGGTGCCGCTGTCGCGCACCACGCCGCTGAGGCCATAGAGAAACTGCCCGGCGTCATCGATCTTGCCGGTACTGGCGAAGTTGATCTGGCGGTGATTGTCGCTGCCGTATTGCAGCTGGATTTCGCTGCTGGCCTCGGCGCTCGGACGGCGGCTGACCATGTCGAGCAAACCGCCCGGCGGGGTCTGGCCGTACACCGACGAGGCCGGGCCACGCAGCAGGGCGAGGCGGTCGAGGTTCCAGGTTTCCTGTTTCGGGTTGGCGTAAACGCCTTTGGGCAGCGGCAGGCCATCGAGGAACTGGGTCGGTTCGAAACCGCGCACGCGCAGCCAGTCGGCGCGGGTGTCGCTGCCGTAGCTGCTGGCGGTGATGCCCGGCATGTAGCGCACGGCATCATCGAGGCTGTGCACGCTGCGGTCGTCCATTTGCTGACGGGTTGCCACCGAAATCGAACGCGGTGCTTCGACCAGCGCGGTGTCGGTCTTGGTGCCGGCGGCGGTGCGGGTCGCGGTGTAGCCTTCGACCGGGCCCCAGGCGCTTTCGAAGTTTTCCACGCCGATGACCGAAGTTTCCGGCAGGGCCAGCGTGCCTTCCGGCACGGCCACCAGGGTGTAAGTGCCGGCGCTGCTCTGTTCCAGTTGCAGACCGGTGCCGCGCAAAGCCGCGCGCAGGGCTCCGGCGGCGTCGTACTGGCCGTTGACCGGCGCCGAGGTTTTGCCGGCGGCCAGCGCAGGATTGAGCGACAGGGCGAGGCCGCCCTGGCTGGCGATCTGGTTCAGGGCGGTCGACAGCGGCGCCGCCGGCAGGTTGTAGGCGCGCACGCTGGACGCTTGCTCAGCGGCGAGCAACGGACTGCTGATCAGCGGCGTGCCGAAAGCGATGGCAAAAGCCAGCAGACTGGGGCGCAACAAGGTGTCTGGCGAACGGGACATACGGCGGCTCCTGAATGGAAATATTTCTCAATTGCCTGTGTGCCGGACGAGATTGGAAAAGTGATAGGGCTGGGTGGAAATTCTTTTTTTGTTGGAAATGGTTGTGCGGCTGATGGCGCCTTCGCGAGCAGGCTCGCTCCCACAGGTGATCGCATTCCAATGTGGGAGCGAGCCTGCTCGCGAAGGCGGTTTGCCTGCCGGCGCATTACTCAGGCTTGATATCAGCCTTCGCCACGGTGACCCAATACGGCGTATGCCGCTCGATCTGCACCGGCAAGGTCGGCAGCAAAGCGCTCAGGGCCTTGTCGATGTCATGCAACGGAAAGCTGCCGGTAATGCGCAGATCGGCCACTTCCGGCGCCACGCCCAGATGCCCGCGACGATAGCGCCCCAACTCGTGCACCAGATCGCCCAGCCGGGCGTTGTCCACCACCAGCATGCCGCGCGTCCAGGCATCGGCGCCGGGGGCGAGGGCGGCAATCGAGCCCAACCCGTCACTGCGCAACAGCACCTGCTGGCCTTCGCGCAGAATCTGTTCTTGCGGGTTGGCCTGGGCATGGGCCGCCACCGCCGACTGCAATACGCTCAGGCGTGTGCCGTCGTCCTCGCGCTTGACCAGAAACCGCGTGCCCAGCGCACGCATGCTGCCTTCGCGGGTTTCGACGATAAACGGCCGCGCATCGCCATGCCCGGTCTCGACGAGAATTTCGCCTTCCTGCAACACGATCAAGCGGCGCTCGTCATCGAAGCGTACGTCGACCGCGCTGTGGGTATTGAGATTGAGCAGGGTGCCGTCGGACAGGCGCACGGTGCGCTGTTCGCCGGTGGCGGTGCGTTGATCGGCGAGCCAGTAATCCAGCGGCAGATAGCGCTCGCTGACAAACAGCCCGAGCCCGATGATCACCACGACACTGGCCAGCCCACTGCCGAGTTTGCGCACGCGCCGGCGAATGCCTTCGCGCGATTGCAGCAACGCACTTCGGGCCGGGCCTTTGGCGACGCTGAAGCGCTGATCGAGCATGCCCAACTGGCGCCAGGCGCGGGCGTGTTCTTCATGGGCCGCGTGCCATTTGGCGAATTCCTCGCGCTCCAGTGCGGTGCTCGAATCGAGGGTCAATTGCCAGGCAATCGCCGCGTCCAGCACATGCGCCGGCACCGGCCGCGAACTGGCCGCGGTCATGTCGGTTCACCGTAAAGGGCGATGTAGCACTGGCGCAGGCCTTGGGCCAGGTACTGCCGCACGCGCGGCACCGAGACGCCGAGTTTGCCGGCGATCTCGGCGTGGCTGAGGCCGTCGAGGCGGTTGTACAGGAAGGCCGCACGAGCCTTGGTCGACAGTTTGCCGAGCAGGCGATCGATGGCTTTGAGGTCGTCGAGGATCATTTGCTGTTCTTCCACCGACGGTTGTTCGTCTTCGGGAATCAGCATCAGTTCGGTGAGGTAGGCCTGTTCCAGCGCGGCGCGGCGGAAGTAGTCGAACAACAGGCCTTTGGCGATTGCCACCAGAAACGCCCGAGGTTCGCGCGGTGTCAGCAGCTCGTCGCGGTTGAGCAGGCGTACGAAGGTGTCCTGGCTCAGGTCTTCGGCACGCTGCGGACACGCCACATTGCGCCGCAACCACGCCAGCAGCCAACCGCGATGGTCGCGATACATCGCACCGACGAGCTCACTGTGGGGGTTGCGCACTGACGACACCGGACATCACCGATTGGGAAATGTTAACTAACGAGAATAGTTCGCGATTCTGGCAGAGGTGGGAATGGTTAGCAATTGGCCACTGGTCAGGTGATGAATCAAGGGCAGCCCCTCACCCTAGCCCTCTCCCGGGGGGAGAGGGGACCGACCGCATTGAATACTGAAGATGCGCCGACTTGAGATATCGGAGTCGAACTCGGATTTGAAAAGCATGAAGATCTGCTCCCTTTCCCCCTCGCCCCCTTGGGGGAGAGGGCTGGGGTGAGGGGGATGGATTTTGAATCTGACACAGTTCAAAAGGACGGCGCCTGCTGCCGCCGCTTCCACTGACTCAACCGCTGCTGCAAATTCAGCGGGCTATGAATCTGCTGCGCCCGCGCCCGGCTGAACAGGATCAATGCCAACTCCGCCGTGGCCAGCGCATCGGCACTCGCGTTATGCCGCTCGAACACTTCGAGCCGGAACCAATCGATCCACTCATCCAGCCCCGCCTCGCGAATCTGCGCCTGCGGACATAACAGCGGCGCAATGTCCGCCACATCCAGAAACACACGCTGCAGCTTATGCCCCAGATGTTCTTTCACTGCGCGCCCGAGCATGTGCTGATCGAACGGCGCATGAAACGCCAGCACCGGGCTGTCGCCGATGAACTCCAGCAACTCCAGCAACGCTTCCGCCGGGTCGCTGCCTGCGGCAATCGCATTCGGCCCCAAGCCATGAATCAGCACGCTGGGGCTGAGCTTCAATTCGCGGCATTGCAAGGTGCGTTCGAACTGCTGGCTGAAATCGATCGCGCCGTCTTCGATCACCACCGCGCCGATCGACAGGACCCGGTCCTTGCTCATATTCAGGCCGGTTGTCTCCAGGTCCAGCACCACCCAGCGCTGCTCGCGCAGGCTGCATTCGCTCAGCTCGGCAAGCGCCGGCAGCTTCGCCAGCCGCTGCTGCAAGTCCGCCGACACCACGGGGCTGGCCGGGCGTAGCCAGGAGAACAGGCTCATAGCTGATACCGCAAGCTCAGGCTGCTTTGCAGGCGCTGCGCCTGGCGCAGGGATTCGCGCAGGATGCGCCGGTCGAGATGATTGAGGCTGTCGGGATCGACGCGGTTGGAGTACGGCTGGTTCTCCCGGGTCTGGAGCTGATGCTGCTGCATGCGCGTTTGCTGAATGAAGTGATAGGCCTCTTCATACGCCGCGCCGTCGAGCGGCTCGATGACCTCTTTATCGACCAATTGGCGGAAGCGTTCGAGGGTGTTGTTGGCGTCAATGCCGTTGGCCAGCGCCAGCAAACGGGCGCCGTCCACGAACGGCGTCAGGCCCTGGATTTTCAGATCCAGCGTGGCCTTCTCGCCATTCTTGCGGGCCAGCACGAATTCACGGAAGCGCCCAACGGGAGGGCGATTGCGCAGGGCGTTCTCGGCGAGCATGCGCTGGAACAAACGGTTGTCGGCGACCTGATCGAGAATGCCCCGGCGCAATTGCTCGCAGCCTTGCTCATCGCCCCAGACCACGCGCAGGTCGAAATAGATGCTCGACCCCAGCAGGTTCTCCGGCGTGGCTTCGCGGATGAACGCGGCAAAGCGCCGCGCCCATTCGGCCCGCGACAGACACAGCTCGGGATTGCCGGCCATGATGTTGCCCTTGCACAGGGTGAAGCCGCACTGCGCCAGGCTCTGGTTGATCTGCTGGGCAATCGGCAGCAGCTTGCCGCGGATCTCCGCTGCGTGCGCGGCATCGCGGGCATCGAACAGGATGCCGTTGTCCTGATCGGTGTGCAGCGTCTGCTCGCGCCGGCCCTCGCTGCCGAAACACAGCCAGCTGAACGGCACGCCCGGGTCGCCTTTTTCCGCAAGGGTCAGTTCGATCACCCGGCACACCGTGTGATCGTTGAGCAGGGTGATGATGTGGGTTATCTGCGTCGACGACGCGCCGTGGGCGAGCATGCGCTCGACCAGTTGGCCGATCTCGCCGCGCAAGGTCACCAGTTGCTCGATCCGTTGCGCGCTGCGGATGGTCCGGGCGAGGTGGACCAGATCGACCCGTTGCAGGGAGAACAGGTCACGCTCGGACACCACACCGCACAGGCGTTGATCCTTGACCAGACAGACGTGAGCGATGTGCCGCTCGGTCATGGCGATCGCCGCATCGAATGCGCTGTGATCCGGCGACAGATAAAACGGTGAACGGGTCATGTGCTGTTCGATGGCGTCGCTGAAATCACCGACACCTTCGGCGACCACATGGCGCAAATCGCGCAGGGTGAAAATCCCCAGCGGCGCCTTGTGCTCATCCACTGCGACGATGCTGCCGACCTGTTGCTCGTGCATCAGCTTCACCGCTTCACGCAACGGCGTCTCGGCGCTGCAAGTCACCGGATGGCGCATCGCAAGTTCACCGAGACGGGTGTTCAGCGAGTATTGGGTGCCGAGGGTCTCCACGGCTTTTTGCTGGACTTGCTGGTTGACCTGATCGAGCAGGCTGCTCACCCCACGCAAGGCGAAATCGCGGAAGGCGCTGGAAAGGGCGAACAGTTTGATGAACGCCAGTTTGTTCAGTTGCAGGCAGAAGGTGTCTTCGCCCGCCAGATGTTCGGTGCGAGTGGCGCGTTCACCGAGCAGCGCCGCCAGCGGAAAGCATTCGCCGGTGGTGATTTCGAACGTGGTTTCGGTGCCGGGTTTGGTGATGTGCTGACGTTCGCCGACCACCCGACCCTGTTTGACGATATAAAAGTGCTCCACCGGGCCGTCGGCCGGTTTGATGATGCTCTCGCCCTGGGCAAAAAAACGCAGCTGACATTGCTCCACCAGATAGGCGAGGTGGGCGTGTTCCATCTGATTGAAGGGCGGGAAGCGCTGGAGGAATTGCAGGGTGCCCTGAATGTTCTGCAACACCGCGGTTTTCCCTGCCTGGGTGAAGGCGTCCGCTTTGCTCATAACCATTACCGCAGTCTTTTTCGAATTGTTGTTGTCGGATCGTTGCCACCATGGTCGACCCCGGCGGGCAGGGTGCCCATTGGACGTAAGTCTAGGTTTTGCCACCATTGGCCGATTTTCGGAAATAACCTACGCAAAAGCTCGGAAAAGCTTGCGCTAGCCACTTGGAAAAAATTCCGACGAAGTGCACATTGAAGCGCTGTCCGGTGATGTCTGACGACTTGCCAGGGATTGTTTGAACATTTAGAGAGCGCCATGTCCGACCACGATATTTTGAGCGACGCCGAGCGGGAAGCGCTCAGCGCAGTGATGCTCGAACCCGATCTGCCGCCGCAGCGTGTCCTGATCGTCGACGACGACAAGGACGCCCGCGAGCTGTTGTCGGAGATTCTCGCGCTGGACGGCATTCGCTGCATGACCGCAGCCAGCGGTGAAACCGCGCTGAAAATGCTCGATGAAAAGCCTTCGATTGGCCTGGTTATTACCGACCTGCGCATGGGCAATGTCGACGGCCTCGAGCTGATTCGCCAGGTGCGTGAATCGGTACGGGCAGCGATGCCGATCATCATCGTCTCCGGCGATGCCGACGTGAAAGACGCGATCGAAGCGATGCATTTGAGCGTGGTGGATTTTCTGCTCAAGCCGATTGATACGAGAAAGTTGCTTGAGCTGGTGAAACACGAATTGGGCATAGAACCCTAGAGGCCCCTCACCCTAACCCTCTCTCGGAGGGAGAGGGGACTGACCGCGGTGTATATTCGTGGTACACCGACCTGAGACTCCTCAGTCGAACTCCGGTTCTGAAAACACAAAGATCGGCTCCCTTTCCCCCTCGCCCCCTTGGGGGAGAGGGTTGGGGTGAGGGGGTTGGATCTGCGCCGCTCCGCTAACCCGCCTCCGAACACATAAACAAAAAAGGCCCTGATCTCTCGATCAGGGCCTTTTTCATTTCCAGCGTCAGCGCAAATTACAGACCATTCGCAGCCTTGAACTCGCGACGACGACGGTGCAGCACCGGCTCGGTGTAGCCATTCGGCTGCCTGGTGCCTTCGATCACCAGTTCGACCGCCGCCTGGAAGGCGATGTTGCTGTCGAAGTCCGGTGCCAGCGGGCGATACAGCGGGTCGTTAGCGTTCTGGCGGTCAACCACTGGCGCCATGCGCTTGAGGCTTTCCATCACTTGCTCTTGGCTGACGATACCGTGGCGCAGCCAGTTGGCGATGTGCTGGCTGGAGATACGCAGCGTCGCACGGTCTTCCATCAGGCCGATGTCGTTGATGTCCGGCACTTTCGAGCAACCGACACCCTGGTCGATCCAGCGCACCACGTAACCGAGAATGCCCTGGGCGTTGTTGTCCAGTTCGTTCTTGATCTGCTCTGGTGTCCAGTTCGGGTTGACCGCCAGCGGGATGGTCAGGATGTCATCCACCGAGGCGCGCGCACGTTTGGCCAGTTCGGCCTGACGCGCAAACACGTCAACCTTGTGGTAGTGCAGCGCGTGCAGCGCAGCGGCGGTCGGCGATGGCACCCAGGCAGTGTTGGCGCCGGCGAGGGGGTGAGCGATTTTCTGCTCGAGCATCGCTGCCATCAGATCCGGCATCGCCCACATGCCTTTACCGATTTGCGCACGACCTTGCAGGCCGGTGCTCAGACCGATGTCGACGTTCCAGTTCTCGTAGGCGCCGATCCACTTCTCGGCCTTCATGTCAGCCTTGCGCACCACTGGGCCGGCCTCCATGGAGGTGTGGATTTCGTCGCCGGTGCGGTCGAGGAAACCGGTGTTGATGAACACCACGCGCTCGCTGGCGGCCTTGATGCAAGCCTTGAGGTTGACCGTGGTGCGGCGCTCCTCGTCCATGATCCCGACTTTCAGGGTGTTGCGCGGCAAGCGCAGGACATCTTCGATGCGCCCGAACAGCTCGTTGGTGAATGCCGCCTCTTCCGGGCCGTGCATTTTCGGTTTGACGATGTACACCGAACCGGTGCGGGTGTTGCGCCGCGAGGTGTTGCCGTTGAGGTTGTGCATTGCGGCCAGGCAAGTCACCAGACCGTCGAGGATACCTTCCGGTACTTCGTTGCCTTGGCTGTCGAGGATCGCATCGATGGTCATCAGATGGCCGACATTGCGCACGAACAACAGCGAACGACCGTGCAGGGTCACTTCTCCGCCATTGGGCGCGGTGTAGGTGCGATCCGGGTTCATGGTGCGGGTGAAGGTCTGGCCGCCCTTGGACACGGATTCCGCGAGGTCGCCCTTCATCAGGCCGAGCCAGTTGCGGTAGATCACCACTTTGTCGTCGGCATCGACGGCGGCCACGGAATCTTCGCAGTCCATGATCGTGGTCAGCGCCGATTCCATGAGAATGTCTTTGACCCCGGCGGCATCGGTCTGGCCGACCGGAGTGCTGGCATCGATCTGGATTTCGAAGTGCAGGCCGTTGTGCTTGAGCAGCACCGCGATCGGTGCGTTGGCGTCGCCCTGGAAGCCGATCAACTGAGCGTCATCGCGCAGGCCGCTGTTGCTGCCGCCCTTGAGCGTCACGACCAGTTTGCCGTCAGCGATTTTGTAGCCGGTCGACTCGACGTGGGAGCCAGCGGCCAGAGGCGCCGCTTCGTCGAGGAAGGCGCGGGCGAAGGCGATGACTTTGTCGCCACGCACTTTGTTGTAGCCTTTGCCTTTTTCCGCGCCGCTGTCCTCGCTGATCGCGTCGGTGCCGTAGAGGGCGTCGTACAGCGAACCCCAGCGGGCGTTCGAGGCGTTGAGCGCAAAGCGCGCATTCATTACTGGCACGACCAGTTGCGGGCCGGCGGTGCGGGCGATTTCATCGTCGACATTTTGCGTCGTCGCCTGGAAATCAGCCGCTTCTGGCAGCAGATAACCGATCTCTTGCAGGAAAGCTTTGTAGGCCACGGCGTCGTGCGCCTGGCCGGCATGCTGCTGATGCCAGGCATCGATGCGCGCCTGGAAGTCATCGCGTTTGGCGAGTAGGGCTTTGTTCTTCGGCGCCAGGTCGTGAATGACCTTGTCGGCACCTTCCCAGAATTTTTCGGCGGTGAGGCCGGTACCGGGAATGGCTTCGTTGTTCACGAAGTCGAACAGGACTTTGGCGACCTGCAGGCCACCGACTTGAACGTGTTCAGTCATTGCTTGCCTCACTCTGCTCAGCTATTTCGCTTTTCAGCTCGTCAATTTAACAATGAAGCTTCCGGCCATTTAAACCACAAACCTGCGGACCAGTACATGCCATTGCTGGCGGCTGGGCTAGGACCAATCAACGGCTTGGAGGCCTTGCTGACGGGGCTTTCAGGGTTGCGAAGGGCCTTGGGCAGACATCGATCCAGCGTTATGTAGTGCGCGCTGCGGCATACTACATGATGAGTTGCGCTTGTGAAAATCAGACTAATTACGTCGTTCTGCGACCTCATGACGCATTGCGGTCACGTCGCGGAACAGGATGTTCTCAAAAAAGCATTGGATTGTTCCAGTTAAATATCGAAAGTTGTACACATAATTACTGTGGGCCTGCTAAGGAGCAATTTGGGTGTAACGATTTGTGGCGAGGGGATTTATCCCCGTTGGGTGGCGAAGCCGCCCCCTGCGGTCCGGCTGGCAGACCCAATTGGCAGGGCTCACGACTGCTGCGCAGCCGGACGGGGATAAATCCCCTCGCCACAGGTCATCATCTGCCAGCACTGGGTCAGGCTGAATCAATCCGCTTGCCTATACTTGCCCTTCGATAACAAAAGTCATGACAAGAGGGCTGCGCCATGGACCATCTCGTACTCACCGTTTTCGCCCCGGACAAGCCCGGGCAGGTCGAGCGCATCGCCCAATGCATCGCCGAGCACGGCGGCAACTGGCTGGAAAGCCGCATGTCACGCATGGCCGGGCAGTTCGCCGGGATTCTGCGCGTGGGCGTACCGGCGGAGGCTTACGACGAACTGGTCGATGCCCTGCAAGCGCTGTCGGCCCATGGCATTCGGGTACTGATTGCCGAAAGCGGAGTGGAGCAGTCCTGCACGTGGAAACCGATCGCCATGGAACTGGTCGGCAATGACCGGCCGGGTATCGTCCGCGATATCACTCGGCTGTTGAGCGAGCAGGGTGTGAACCTGGAGCGGCTGGTAACTGAGGTGCGCCCGGCGCCGATGAGCAGCGAGCCGCTGTTCCACGCCGAGGCGATTCTCGCGGTACCACTGACGCTGTCGCTGGATGTGTTGCAGGCGCGCCTGGAAACCCTGGCCGATGATCTGATGGTCGAATTGGTGTTACGCACAGAGGTTTAAACGTTCACAGGGTTATTCAGGTTTAACGTGCACCTGCCTGTGGATAACCTGTAGAGACAGACCGCCACGCCACGCCGGCCGTGGCTTTGCGCCCTTTGATCAAAAAATCGCCAACATTCAGTGACTTGCGCACAAACGGCGGGGATCACGCTGTGGATAAGCTTGGGAAGGAACGATGCAGGCCACGAGGACCGTGGCCTGTAGAGGTTTGTGCGTTTTTTGATCAGGCGCGCCGGCGCAAACTTATCCACGCATCGACGCTATAGACCGCCAGACCGGCCCAGATAAACATGAACGCAACCAGCGTGCTGGACGACAAATGCTCGCCAAACAGCAGCACGGCTTGCAGCAACACCAGCGTCGGCGCAATGTATTGCAGGAAACCGATGGTGGTATAGGGCAAGTGGCGGGTGGCGGCGTTGAAACACACCAGCGGCACCAGCGTCACAGGGCCGGCGGCCACCAGCCACCAGGCTTCGGAGGTGGTCCAGAAGGCCGGCTGCACACTCGTTGCAGTCTGATTGAACAGCAACCATGCGATCGCAATCGGCACCAGCATCCAGGTTTCCACTACCAGCCCCGGCAGCGCTTTGACCGGCGCCTGCTTGCGGATCAGGCCGTAGAAACCGAAGGTCAATGCCAGCGCCAGCGACACCCACGGCAGACTGCCGACCTGCCACACCTGCTGCGCCACGCCGATGGCAGCCAGCCCGACCGCCACCCACTGCATGCGCCGCAGCCGCTCGCCGAGAAGCACCATGCCCAACAGCACGTTGACCAGCGGATTGATGTAGTAACCCAGACTCGCCTCGAGCATGCGGCCGTTGTTCACCGACCACACGTAGGTCAGCCAGTTGGCCGCGATCAGCGTGCCGCTCAGCGCCAGAATCGCCAGGCGCTTGGGATTGTCGAGCAGCTCGCGCAGCCAGCCCGGGTGCTTCCACACCATCAGCAGCAACGCACCGAACAGCGCCGACCACAGCACCCGGTGGATGATGATCTCGACGGCCGGGACTTCGGCGATGGCTTTGAAATAGATCGGGAACAGGCCCCAGATGATGTAGGCGCTCAGGCCCAGAATGTACCCGCGACGCGGGTTGGCGGCTTGCATGCAGAATCCTTGCTCAGGCAGCTGACAAAGGAGGGATTGTAAGGAGATTTGTCCGCGAATGTCGTAGACCAATGTTCAAAGAATTGTGAACACCGATCCTGTGGGAGCGAGCCTGCTCGCGAAGGCAGTCTGACATTCAACATCGATGTTGCCTGAAATGACGCCTTCGCGAGCAGGCTCGCTCCCACAGGGTTCAGTGTGAATCAGAAGAGTTTCAGCGGTTCTTCATTCAGTGCCGCCAACTGCTCACGCAACGCCAGCACCTGGTCGCCCCAATACCGCTCCGTGCCAAACCACGGAAAGCTGTGCGGGAACGCCGGGTCGTCCCAGCGCCGCGCCAGCCAGGCGCTGTAGTGCATCAGGCGCAGGGCGCGCAACGGTTCGATCAGCGCCAGCTCGCGCGGGTCGAAATCATGGAATTCGTTGTAGCCGTCCATCAATTCCGATAGCTGCCCCAGGCACTCCTGGCGATCGCCGGCGAGCATCATCCAGATGTCCTGCACCGCCGGGCCCATGCGGCAGTCGTCGAGGTCGACGATGTGGAACATCTCGTCGCGGCACATCATGTTGCCGGGGTGGCAGTCGCCGTGCATGCGGATGTTCTGGTGCGGCGTGGCAGCGTAGACATCTTCGACGCGTTTGAGCAGGTCGCGGGCAACCGACTCGTAAGCCGGCAGCAGGCTCTTGGGAATGAAATTGCCCTCAAGCAGGGTGTTCAGCGAAGCATGGCCGAAGTTCTGCACGGCGAGGGCTTCGCGGTGTTCGAACGGCTTGGTGCCGCCCACCGCATGCATGCGCCCGAGCAACTGGCCGAGGCGATACAGCTGATCAAGATTGCCCGGCTCCGGCGCCCGGCCACCACGACGCGGGAACAGGGTGAAGCGGAAGCCGGCGTGCTCATGCAGGGTTTCGCCGTTGTGGATCAGCGGCGCTACCACCGGGATGTCGATGTCGGCCAGTTCGAAGGTGAACTGGTGCTCTTCGAGAATGGCCTCGTTGGTCCAGCGCTGCGGACGATAGAACTTGGCAATCAGCGGCTCGGAGTCTTCGATACCGACCTGATACACACGGTTTTCGTAGCTGTTGAGCGCCAGAATGCGCGCGTCGCTGAGGAAACCGATGCTTTCAACGGCATCCAGGACGAGATCGGGGGTGAGGGTTTCAAACGGGTGGGCCATGCTGACTCCTGCGCGCAGCAGGCTGCTGCGTCCGGCTCGGCATGGTAGCGCAGATGGCGGCGCGAAGGGTGTTGGTGTCTGCCCGGGCCTCTTCGCGAGCAGGCTCGCTCCCACCTTGGAATACGATTCCCTGTGGGAGCGAGCCTGCTCGCGAAAGCGGTTTATCAGGCGCCGACAACCCCGCCGTCTTCGCGGGTAATCGCCATCACCGAAGACCTCGGCTTGCCATTGGGCAGATGCTCGGGGAAGGTCGAACCGCCGTTCTCGCCTGGATGCTGAATCCCGACAAACAGGGTTTTCTGATCCGGCGAGAAGCTGATCCCGGTCACTTCGCAACCCACCGGCCCGACCATGAAACGGCGAATTTCACCGGTCGCAGGATCGGCGCAGAGCATCTGGTTGTTGCCCATCCCGGCGAAGTCGCCAGCGTTGCTCGAGTCGCCGTCGGTGAGAATCCACAGGCGTCCGGCCTTGTCGAAACCCAGACCGTCGGGGCTGTTGAACATATTCTGCGGCGTGATGTTGGATGAGCCACCCTTCGGCGTGCCGGCATGTACGCTCGGATTGCCCGCGACCACGAACAGATCCCAGGCAAACGTCTTCGAAGCGTGATCGTTGCGGTCGGTGCGCCAGCGCAGAATCTGCCCGTAAACGTTCTTCTCGCGCGGGTTTGGACCGCCCACCGGTTGCCCGTCTTCACCGCGCTTGGCGTTGTTGGTCAGGGTGCAATAAACCTGGCCGTCCTTGGGACTGACGACGATCCACTCCGGGCGGTCCATGCGCGTTGCGCCAACCACGCTGGCGGCAAGGCGCGCGTGGATCAGCACTTCTGCCTGATCGGCAAACCCGCTGCTGGCGTCGATGCCGTTCTTGCCGTGGGTCAGTTCGATCCACTGGCCCTGGCCTTTCGGGTGATCAGGGTTGCCGTCGCCGGCATCGAATTTGGCCACATACAACGTGCCGTGATCGAGGATGTCGCGGTTGGCTTTCTGATTGCGATGGTTGAT
Organism: Pseudomonas triticicola; assembly: GCF_019145375.1. NCBI lineage: Bacteria > Pseudomonadati > Pseudomonadota > Gammaproteobacteria > Pseudomonadales > Pseudomonadaceae > Pseudomonas > Pseudomonas triticicola. The sequence goes on from NZ_JAHSTX010000002.1 coordinate 95,114, forward strand.
GCGATCACGGCTGACGAATTTGTAAATGAACTCGCCACGCTCGTCGTCGCCCATGTACACCACAGCGCGACCATCGTCGGTCTCGGCCAGCGCGGCGTTTTCATGTTTGAAGCGGCCCAGCGCGGTGCGTTTGACCGGGGTCGATTGCGGATCGAACGGATCGATCTCGACCACCCAGCCGTGACGGTTGAGCTCGTTGGGGTTCTTGGCCATGTCGAAGCGTGGATCGTGCGGGTGCCAGTTGATGTCTTTGCTGCTGGCGACAACGCCGTAGCGCTTTTGCGCGGCATCGAACTGCTGCTGGGCGTTGCTGCTGCCGAAGCAGTCGGTGAAGTTTTCTTCGCAGGTCAGGTAGGTGCCCCACGGCGTCTTGCCGTTGGCGCAGTTCTGGAAGGTGCCGAGGACTTTCTTACCGTGCTTGTCGGCAGCGGTTTTCATCAAGTCGTGGCCGCGGGCCGGACCGCTGATGCGCAGCGGCGAGTTACCGTGAATCCGACGGTTGTAGCGCGAGCCCTGGACGAACTGCCACTGGCCGTTCCTGCGCTGCACTTCGATCACCGACACGCCTTCACAGGCCAGCGCCTTGCGCACGTCTTCGGCCGACTGCGGCATGCCGCCGTGGGGATACAGATAGCGGTAGTTGGTGTATTCGTTGTTGATCGCCATCAACGCGCGATTCTTGTCGTCGGGGAAGGCGAACAGGCTCATGCCGTCGTTGTTGTCGCCGAACTGCACTTCCTGTGCGGCGGCGGTGCCATTGCCGCTCGGATCGAAGGCCGGACCGTTCTTGTGCAGCGGCTGGCCCCAACTGATCAGCACCGAAGACTTGTAGCCCTTGGGCAGGCTGATGGCGTCGGTGGTCGCCGCCGGAATGCTCTCGAAACCGAGCAGGCGGCTGTTGCCGGCGCTGACGCTGGCGGCCATGACGCTGCGGCTCAGCAGGTTGCCGCCGAGGAACATCGCCGCGCCGCACAAGGCACCGGCGCTGATGAAACCGCGACGGCTGAGGCCGACCATTTTTTCCAGATCAGTGGATTGGTTTTCTTCTAATAGGCTCACATCAGGCTCCCTGCTTGGTTATGGGCAACACCTTAATGCGGGTCGATGACGCTTTTGTGGCAAGGACAAATCAGAGCGGCGTGCCGATCAGCACGTTGGACGGCGCGCATTGCACCCTCACCGCAGACCCCACGGCGAGTTGCTGGTTGCGCAAGTGCAGCGGTTCGGCCAAGGCGCAAAGTGTCTGGCCGTTGGGCAGGGAAATGCGCACCTCGCTGGGACCGTCCTCGGCATCGAGGATGGCTTCGATGGTGCCGCGCAGGACATTGTGTCCGGGCGTGGCCGGCTGATCGGCGCCGAGCAATTCAAGCCAACCAGCCTTGATCAGCGCCATCACGTCGCTGCCGGTGTGCAATTCCAGATGCAGCGTGCTGTCGTGGGTGATCTGCGCCTCCAGGCCAATGCCTTCGGCCAGTTCGAGGCGGATCAGATCGTTGCGCCCCTGCGCCTGAATCGCTGCCACCGTGCCATGCAACTGATTGCGCGCGCTGGTCCTGAGCATCAGCCGCCCGAGCAGGTCGAGATCGCTGGCGTCTTCCGCCGCTTCCAGCACCTGCGCCTGCAACGCCTGCAATTTCTGATACAGACGCAGCACCCGCTCGCCCTCGCTGGACAGTCTGGCGCCGCCGCCACCCTTGCCGCCCACCACGCGCTCGACCAAGGGTTTCTGCGCCAGATTGTTCAATTCATCAATCGCATCCCATGCCGCCTTGTAACTGAGCCCCGCGCTTTTCGCCGCACGGGTGATCGAGCCCTGCTCGGCGATGTGTTGCAGCAGGGCAATGCGCTGCGGGCGGCGGACGATGTGCTGGGAGAGCAGGGTGGGCAGGGACATGGCAGAACGCTTCTGGCTCGGGCGATGAGAGGGACGTTGGCCACTTGCAACGCGCGAGTCAAGCCTGACGCCGAGCCCCTGTGGGAGCGAGCCTGCTCGCGAAAGCGGTTTGACCAACCACAGCTTTGTTGAATGTGACGCCCATTCGCGAGCAGGCTCGCTCCCACATGAGATCTGTATTCGCTTCAGGTACCGGGCTTCGGCGTCCGGGCCAGGCAATACACATCAACCCGCGCTGCACCCGCACTCATTAACAACCGCGCCAGCGCCTGAGCGGTCGCGCCGGTGGTCAAGACGTCGTCAACCAGCGCGAAATGGCGGCCGCTTAGCTCTGCATCAGGCGCCAGCGCAAAGGCATTACGCAAATTGCGCTTGCGCGCCTTGGCATCGAGATCCTGTTCAGCATCGGTGTCGATGACTCGCCGCAGCAGCTGTTCTTCGCACGGCAAACCCAGCGAAACACTCAACCAGCGCGCGAGCATCGCCGCCTGATTGAATCCTCGCCGACGCAGTCGTTTATTCGCCAACGGCACCGGTAGCAACACATCAGGTCGCGGTAAGTCCTCGGCGAAGCGATGCTGCAGGTATTGGCCGAGAACGTCGGCGAGCAGGTGACCAAACGGCCATTTCGCGTTGTGTTTAAAGCGTGTAATCAGACTGTCCACGGGGAAGCCATAAACCCAGGGCACGGCGACCTGTTCGAAGGCCGGAGGCTCTAGCAGGCATTCGCCGCAAGTCAGGCCATCCGCCGCCAGTGGCAAAGCGCAGCTCTGACAATGGCTGCCGAGCCAGGGCAGCTCGGTTTCACAGGCCTCGCACATTGGCATTTGTGCTTCTGCGGGCTCATCGCACAGCAAACAGGTCTGTACGTTTTTTAAACAGATGTAAACCTGCCCCTTGTATTGCGGTTGACAGCGCATCGCTCTTCCTTAAATATGCCGAACATCCGTGTAGCGCCTGTGGGTATTCCGTTTCCCCCAGCGCCAGCCAAGCATAACCAAGGAATTGCCCATGAGCGCGAGCACCACCGCCATCCTGCGTCACGATTGGTCTCTGGCCGAAGTCAAAGCACTCTTCGTACAGCCATTCAACGACTTGCTGTTCCAGGCGCAAACGGTGCACCGCGCACATTTCAACGCCAACCGCGTGCAGGTCTCGACACTGTTGTCGATCAAGACCGGTGCCTGCCCGGAAGACTGCAAGTACTGCCCGCAGTCCGGGCACTACAACACCGGGCTGGAAAAAGAAAAACTGATGGAAGTGCAGAAGGTCCTCGAAGAGGCGGCCCGCGCGAAAGCCATTGGTTCGACGCGGTTCTGCATGGGCGCAGCGTGGAAACATCCGTCGGCCAAAGACATGCCGTATGTGTTGAAGATGGTTGAAGGGGTGAAAGCCCTCGGCCTGGAAACCTGCATGACCCTCGGCCGTCTCGATCAGGAGCAGACCGAAGCGCTGGCCAAGGCCGGTCTCGATTACTACAACCACAACCTCGACACTTCGCCGGAGTTCTACGGCAGCATCATCACCACCCGCACTTACAGCGAGCGCCTGCAGACGCTGGCCTATGTGCGTGAGTCGGGGATGAAAATCTGCTCCGGCGGCATTCTCGGCATGGGCGAATCGCTGGACGATCGCGCCAATCTGCTGATCCAGCTGGCCAACCTGCCGGAGCACCCGGAATCGGTGCCGATCAACATGCTGGTGAAAGTCGCCGGCACGCCGCTGGAAAACGCCGAAGACATCGACCCGTTCGACTTCATCCGCATGCTCGCCGTGGCGCGCATCCTCATGCCGCAATCTCACGTACGTCTGTCCGCCGGTCGCGAAGCGATGAACGAGCAGATGCAGGCCCTGGCATTTTTCGCCGGCGCCAACTCGATTTTCTACGGCGACAAATTGCTCACCACCGCCAACCCGCAGGCGGACAAGGACATGCAGCTGTTCGCGCGCCTCGGTATCCAGCCGGAAGCTCGCGAAGAGCATTCCGATGAGGTTCATCAAGCTGCGATCGAGCAGGCACTGGTGGAGCAGAAGAGTAGCGAGCAGTTCTACAACGCTGCGGTGTAATAAACCGCGCGGATTGCCCTGAAGGAATGCAAAACCCATGTGGGAGCGAGCCTGCTCGCGAAAGCGGTTTGGCCGCCAACATCCCTGTTGGATGTGGCGCCCATTCGCGAGCAGGCTCGCCCCCACAGGGGATCTGTGTCATTTGAAAATCGAGGCCTGCATGTCTTTCGATCTCGCCGCACGCCTTGCTGCCCGCCGTGCCGACAACCTCTACCGGCAGCGTCCGCTGCTCGAATCGCCGCAAGGGCCGGAAGTGGTGGTGGACGGCCAACCGTTGCTCGCTTTCTGCAACAACGACTATCTGGGCCTGGCGAATCATCCGCAGGTGATCGAAGCCTGGCGCGCCGGTGCCGAGCGCTGGGGTGTCGGCGGTGGCGCGTCGCATCTGGTAATCGGCCACAGCAGCCCGCATCACGCGCTGGAAGAAGCACTCGCCGAACTGACCGGCCGCCCACGTGCGCTGCTGTTCACCACTGGCTACATGGCCAACCTCGGCGCGGTCACCGCGCTGGTCGGGCAGGGCGATACGGTGCTCGAAGACCGGCTCAATCACGCCTCGTTGCTGGACGCGGGCCTGTTGTCCGGCGCGCGTTTCAGTCGCTATCTGCACAACGACGCCGAAAGCCTGGGCAAACGCCTGGAGAAAGCCACCGGCAACACGCTGGTGGTCACCGATGGCGTGTTCAGCATGGACGGCGACCTTGCCGATCTGCCGGCACTGGCGCGTGAGGCCAAGGCCAAAGGCGCGTGGCTGATGGTCGACGATGCCCACGGCTTCGGCCCGTTGGGCGCCAACGGTGGCGGCATCGTCGAGCATTTCGGCTTGAGCCAGGACGATGTGCCGGTGTTGGTCGGGACCCTCGGCAAAGCCTTTGGCACCGCCGGGGCCTTTGTCGCCGGCAGCGAAGAGTTGATCGAAAGCCTGATCCAGTTCGCCCGCCCGTACATCTACACCACCAGCCAACCGCCGGCGCTGGCCTGCGCGACGCTGAAAAGCCTCGAGCTGCTGCGCAGCGAACACTGGCGCCGTGAACACTTGCAGACGCTGATTCGCCAGTTCCGCCACGGCGCCGAGCAGATCGGGCTGAAGCTGATGGACAGCTTTACGCCGATCCAGCCGATCATGATCGGCGATGCCGGCCGCGCCGTGCGGCTCTCGCAAATGCTCCGCGAGCGCGGGCTGATGGTCACTGCGATTCGCCCACCGACCGTGCCGGCCGGCAGCGCGCGCCTTCGCGTGACGCTGACCGCCGCCCACAGCGAGGCGCAGGTGCAACTGTTGCTGGAAGGGTTGGCAGATTGCTTCGCTCGATTGTCATTGGAGCCAGGCCATGCGTAATCGTCTGATCCTGCTGCCCGGCTGGGGCCTCGGCGTGTCGCCGCTGGAACCGCTGGCCGCAGCATTGCGTGGCCTCGACGAACATCTGCAAGTCGAGATCGAACCGCTGCCGGAGCTGGATTCCGCTGATCTTGAAGACTGGCTCGACGAACTCGATGCGCGCATTCCGCAGGAAGTCTGGCTCGGTGGCTGGTCGCTGGGCGGCATGCTCGCCAGCGAACTGGCGGCACGACGCGGCGAGGCGTGCTGCGGGCTGCTGACGCTGGCGAGCAACCCTGCGTTTGTCGCCCATGAGCAGTGGCCGAACGCGATGCCTGGCGAGACCTTCGATGCGTTTCTTGCCGGTTGTCAGGCCGACCCGCGTACCACGCTCAAGCGCTTCTCTCTTTTATGTGCGCAAGGTTCGCCAGATCCGCGTGGCTTGTCGCGCTTGCTGCTCGCTGGCGCGCCGGCAACCGCGCCGGCCGCGCTGATGGCAGGGCTGGAGCTGCTTGCGCAACTGGACACACGCCAAGCGTTGCTGGGGTTTCGCGGCCCGCAGTTTCATCTGTTCGGCGGACAGGATGCGCTGGTCCCGGCGGAAGCGGCCGGCGCATTGTTCGCGCTGTTGCCGGATATCGAAATTGGTCTGATCGAACAGGCCAGCCATGCTTTTCTGCTGGAAGACCCGCACGGAGTCGCGGGCGCGATCCAGGCTTTTCTTCATGAGTGCGCTGATGACTGATCTGTCCCTTGTGCTGCCTGGGGGCTTGCCCGACAAGCGTCAGGTTGCGGCGTCTTTTTCCCGTGCTGCGGCCAGTTACGACAGCGTCGCCGAGTTTCAGCGTGACGTCGGCACGCGGCTGCTTGAGCGTTTGCCTGGGAGTTTCATGCCGTCGCGGTGGCTCGATCTCGGTTGCGGCACCGGCTATTTCACCCGCGCGCTGGCCTCGCGTTTCACCCAGGGCATCGGTGTCGCGCTGGACATTGCCGAGGGCATGCTCAATCACGCACGGCCGTTGGGTGGCGCTGAGCATTTCATTGCTGGCGATGCCGAACGGCTGCCGTTGCAGGAAGCGAGCTTCGATCTGATTTTCTCCAGTCTCGCGGTGCAGTGGTGCGCCGACTTCGAGGCGGTGCTCAGCGAAGCCTTGCGCGTGCTTAAACCGGGCGGGATTTTTGCCTTTGCTAGTCTGTGTACAGGGACGCTGTACGAATTGCGGGAGAGTTGGCAGCAGGTCGACGGGCTGGTGCACGTCAATCGCTTCCGCGCCTTCGCCCGCTATGAACAGTTATGTGCCGGCAGTGGCATGCGCATTTTGGCGCTGGAGAATCAGCCGCACGTGTTGCATTACCCGGATGTGCGCAGCCTGACTCACGAGCTGAAGGCGCTGGGCGCGCATAATCTGAATCCCGGGCGGCCGGGCGGTTTGACAGGACGGGCGCGGATTCTCGGGCTGATCGACGCGTATGAGCGCTTCCGTCAGGTGTCGGGGCTGCCGGCAACGTATCAGGTGGTGTACGCCGTGTTGGAGAAACCTCTATGAGCGCAGCCTATTTCATCACCGGTACCGACACCGATGTCGGCAAGACCACGGTTGCTGCCGGATTGCTCCATGCGGCGCGGTCGGCAGGCTTGAGCACGGCGGCGGGCAAACCGGTGGCTTCCGGGTGCGACGTCACGCCCAAAGGCTTGCGTAATTCCGATGCCTTGGCGCTGCTGGCCGAATGTTCGTTGCCGCTGACTTATCAACAGGTCAACCCGGTGGCGTTCGAGCCAGCGATCGCTCCGCATCTGGCGGCGCGCGAAGCGGGAGTGGCGCTGACGGTGCAATCGCTGCTGGCGCCGATGCGCGGGATTCTGGCGATGAACGCCGATTTCACCCTGATCGAAGGCGCGGGCGGCTGGCGGGTGCCGTTGGCGGATCAGGACAATCTCTCGGACCTGGCGATTGCGCTGCAGCTGCCGGTGATTCTGGTGGTGGGCGTGAGGCTGGGGTGCATCAGTCATGCGTTGCTAACCGCCGAGGCGATTGCCCGAGATGGCCTGCAATTGGCGGGGTGGGTGGCCAATATTATCGATCCGAAAACTTCGCGGCTGGAGGAAAATCTGGCAACGTTGGCCGAGCGCATTCCCGCGCCGTGCCTGGGCCGGGTGCCGAAACTCAAGGCGTTGAGCGCCGAAGCGGTGGCCGAGCATTTGCAACTGGATTTGCTCGATTAAGTTTCTCGCTATGAACAGGCACTGTGCCATTAGTGTTTTTGACGGGTGTTTTGCCGGCGCGTCTGCTTCAATGGCGAGCATTGATCCTTTGCAGGGATGAGAGTGACTATGGAAATCTCCGGCAACACAGCTTTTTATGCGGGGCTGAGCTCGATTCAGTCCGGTCAGAACCGCGTCGATCAGGCCGCCAGCCAGATCGCCAACAACACTATCGAACGTTCGGTGACCAGCCAGTCGTCCGAAGTGCAGGTCAATCGCCTGCGCGGCGTGGATCGCGCACAAGAATCGGATCTGGCGAGCAATATCGTCGAGCTGTCGCAGGGCAAGATCCAGGCAGAGCTGGGTGTGAAGGTGGCCAAGGCTTCCGACGAAGTGCTCGGGACGATCATCGATACCTTCGCCTGATCGAATTTGTTGTAGACCCCGAAACGCCGCGCCTTGTCGCGGCGTTTTTCGTTTAAGTCCTTCTTGCTCAACTAATCTTTTCTTCAACGCCCGTGACTTGCGTGAAGTCGCGGCGATTTTTCGTTTCCGGCGTTTGGAAAAGCTGATGACGAACGGCAAAAGATCGATGCTTGACAAGATTTCGGCGTAAACGTATGTTTCAAACAACTGTTTGACCGTCACAACAACTCAACACGGTCGTTCATTCCCGGTTACATCAGCAGAGGTTTATCGCTATGCCTGACTACAAGGCCCCCTTGCGTGATATTCGCTTCGTACGTGACGAACTGCTCGGCTACGAAGCGCACTATCAGAGCCTGCCAGCGTGCGCCGACGCCACGCCGGACATGGTTGACGCCATCCTCGAGGAAGGCGCCAAGTTTTGTGAGCAGGTACTGGCGCCGCTGAACCGCGTGGGCGACATCGAAGGTTGCACCTGGAGCGAGTCCGGCGTGAAAACCCCGACTGGCTTCAAAGAGGCGTACAAGCAATTCGTCGAAGGTGGCTGGCCAAGCCTGGCCCACGACGTTGAGCACGGCGGCCAAGGTCTGCCTGAGTCGCTGGGCCTGGCAGTGAGCGAAATGGTCGGCGAAGCCAACTGGTCGTGGGGCATGTACCCAGGCCTGTCGCACGGTGCGATGAACACCATCTCCGAGCACGGCACCCCTGAGCAGCAGGAAGCCTATCTGACCAAACTGGTCTCCGGCGAATGGACCGGCACCATGTGCCTGACCGAACCGCACTGCGGCACCGACCTGGGCATGCTGCGCACCAAGGCCGAGCCTCAGGCCGACGGTTCCTACAAAGTCTCCGGCACCAAGATCTTCATCTCGGCCGGCGAACACGACATGGCCGATAACATCGTCCACATCGTACTGGCGCGTCTGCCCGATGCACCGGCTGGCACCAAAGGCATCTCGCTGTTCATCGTTCCAAAGTTCCTGCCAAACGCCGATGGCACCATTGGCGCGCGCAACGCAGTGAGCTGCGGTTCGCTGGAACACAAGATGGGCATCCACGGCAACGCCACTTGCGTGATGAACTTCGACGGCGCCACCGGTTACCTGATCGGCCCGGCGAACAAAGGTCTGAACTGCATGTTCACCTTTATGAACACCGCTCGCCTCGGTACCGCACTGCAAGGTCTGGCTCACGCCGAAATCGGCTTCCAGGGCGGTCTGAAATACGCTCGTGATCGCCTGCAAATGCGCTCGCTGACTGGCCCGAAAGCGCCGGACAAAGCCGCTGACCCGATCATCGTCCACCCGGACGTGCGCCGCATGCTGTTGACCATGAAGGCGTTCGCCGAAGGCAACCGCGCGATGGTCTACTTCACTGCGAAGCAGGTCGACATCGTCAAATACGGCGTCGATGAAGAAGAGAAGAAAAAGGCCGACGCGCTGCTGGCGTTCATGACCCCGATCGCCAAAGCGTTCATGACCGAAGTCGGGTTCGAAGCCGCCAACCACGGCGTGCAGATCTACGGCGGCCACGGCTTCATCGCCGAGTGGGGCATGGAGCAGAACGTTCGCGACAGCCGCATTTCGATGCTGTACGAAGGCACCACCGGCATCCAGGCCCTCGACCTGCTCGGCCGTAAAGTGCTGATGACTCAAGGCGAAGCTTTGAAAGGCTTCACCAAGATCGTCCACAAGTTCTGCCAGACCAACGAAGGCAACGAAGCCGTCCAGGAATTCGTCGCGCCGCTGGCTGCACTGAACAAGGAATGGGGCGAGCTGACCATGAAGGTCGGTATGGCCGCCATGAAAGACCGCGAAGAAGTCGGCGCGGCCTCCGTGGACTACCTGATGTACTCCGGTTATGCCTGCTTGGCCTACTTCTGGGCGGACATGGCGCGTCTGGCTGCGGAAAAACTGGCCGCCGGCACCAGCGACGAGGCCTTCTACACCGCCAAGCTGCAAACCGCGCGCTTCTACTTCCAGCGCATCCTGCCGCGTACCCGTACGCACGTGGCCACTATGCTGTCGGGTGCTGGCAACCTGATGGACATGAAAGAAGAAGACTTCGCGCTGGGCTATTAAGCCTTAACGCAGTCTGACGAAAACCGCTGCTCCCGTTAGGGGGCAGCGGTTTTTTTATTGGCGGATCGCTCAGATAGTCGAGCTTCCGGCCGTTATAAAGACCGTGTGTGATCTGGATCACATTGTGTGGGCTTGGCCGCACTTTGCAGGCACAATGCCATCTCTTTGCTATGACGGGTCGGAGCTTACCCTTGCCGCGTTCTTCCGCTGTACGTTTCAGCCATTTCCTGCCATCACTGCTGTTGTTGCTTGCGGGGTTGGCGGCTGCGTACGTCAAAGACCTCAGCGTGTTTTTCACGTCGCTGTTCAACGTCCTGCCGACATTGGTTCTGCTCCTCGGTGGCGCTTATTGCGCGGTGTATCGACGTCAGCGCGAACTGTTTCTGATGCTGACGGTGTACATCGCCTACTTTTTGCTCGATACCCAGACCGATTTCTACCGCGACAACGGCAAGGTTCGCGAAGATGCTGCAGTGGTGTTTCATCTGGTCTGCCTGTTGTTGCCGCTGTTGTTCGGATTATTCGCCGCATGGCAGGAACGTACTCATCTTTTTCAGGACATGGTTGCCCGGTTCGCTGTGCTGCTAGCGTTTGGCAGCGTGGCGCTAGGCCTGGAGCAAAGTTACCCACAGGCGCTACTGCTGTGGCTCTCGGAGATCCGCTGGCCGGCGCTGCACGGCGCGTGGATGAGTCTGATCCAGTTGTCCTATCCAGTGTTCATCTCGGCCTTCCTGCTCCTGGCCTGGCAATACTGGCGCAACCCGCGTCCGTTGCACGCGGCGCAACTGGTCGGCTTGCTCGGTGTGTTCTGGATGTTGCCGAAGACCTTCATTCTGCCGTTCACCCTGAACATCATGTGCAGCCAGGTGATGCTGATGATCGCCGCCGCCGTTGCGCATGAGGCCTATCAAATGGCCTTCCGCGACGAGCTCACCGGCCTGCCGGGACGACGTGCGCTCAACGAACGCATGCAGAGACTGGGGCGCAACTATGTCCTGGCGATGAGCGACGTCGATCACTTCAAGAAATTCAACGACACCCACGGCCACGATGTCGGTGATCAGGTGCTGCGGCTGGTCGCCAGCAAACTGTCGAAAATCAGCGGTGGCGGTAGGGCGTATCGCTACGGCGGTGAGGAATTTGCCTTGGTGTTCGCAGGCAAGACCCTTGAGGAGTGCATGCCGCACCTGGAAGTGATCCGTGAATCGATTGCGTCTTACAGCATTCAGTTACGCAACCAGGAAAACCGCCCGCAGGATGATCAGCAAGGGCGCCAGCGCCGCAGCGGTGCCGGGGCTTCGGCAGTGTCGGTGACGGTGAGTATCGGCGTCGCCGAACGTGTCGAGCAGCGCACCCCGGAAGAAGTGCTCAAGTCCGCCGACCAGGCGTTGTACAGCGCCAAGGGTGCCGGGCGTAACTGCGTCATGGCATTCGGGCAGAACCGCCGTGGCGCGGTGCGCATGGACGCTGCTGCGGGTTGAGTGATGACGGCGCATTCAGCGCCTGCACAGTGATTGTCGCACGTGGTGGCCAGCAGTAGGTTGGAGGAATCTGCTGACGGAGAAGCCACCATGCCCGAGTACAAAGCTCCCCTGCGCGACATGCGCTTTCTGATCGATCACGTCTTCGACTTCCACTCCAGCTACGCCAGTCTCGGCGCGCATGACGCCAGCCCGGACATGATCAGCGCGATCCTTGAAGAAGGCGCGAAGTTCTGCGAGAACGTGCTGGCCCCGCTTAATCGCAGCGGCGATGAAGAGGGCTGCCATTTCGACAACGGCGTGGTGACAACGCCTACAGGCTTCAAGCAGGCCTTCGCACAATATGTCGAGGGCGGCTGGCACGGTTTGGCGGCTGATCCCGCTTATGGTGGCCAAGGGTTGCCGAGTTCGCTGGGACTGGTGATCAGCGAAATGGTCGGCTCCAGCAACACGTCCTGGGGCATGTACCCCGGCCTGACCCACGGCGCGATGTCGGCGATCCACGCCCACGGTACCGCCGAGCAGAAAGACACCTACCTGAGCAAACTCACCACTGGCCAGTGGACCGGCACCATGTGCCTGACCGAAGCCCACTGCGGCACCGATCTGGGCATCATCAAGACCCGCGCGGTGCCCCGGGCCGACGGCAGCTACGCGATCACCGGCAGCAAGATTTTCATTTCCGCCGGCGAGCATGACCTGAGCGACAACATCATCCATCTGGTCCTGGCCAAGCTGCCGGACGCACCGGCCGGAACCAAGGGCATTTCCCTGTTTATCGTGCCCAAGTTCCTGCCCGATGCAGCAGGCGAAGCGGGAGAGCGCAATGGCGTTTCCTGCGGCTCGATCGAGCACAAGATGGGCATCAAGGCTTCAGCCACCTGCGTGTTGAACTTCGATGCCGCCACCGGTTACCTGATCGGCGAGCCGAACAAGGGGCTCAACTGCATGTTCACCATGATGAACCACGCGCGGCTCGGCACCGGCATGCAGGGGCTGTGTCTGGGCGAGGCGAGTTTTCAGGGGGCGATCAAGTACGCCAACGACCGTCTGCAGATGCGCGCGCTGACCGGCGCCAAGGCCCCGGAAAAACCTGCCGATCCGATCATCGTCCACCCCGATGTGCGGCGCATGTTGCTGACCATGAAAGCCTTCAACGAAGGCAACCGCGCGCTGACCTATTTCACCGCGCAGATGCTCGATGTCGCGCACCTGAGCAGCGACGCCGAGGCGCGTCAGGAGGCCGAAGGCCTGTTGGCGTTCCTCACGCCGATCTGTAAGGCCTTCATGACCGACACCGGGCTGGAAGTGACCAACCACGGCATGCAGGTGTTCGGCGGCCACGGTTTCATTCGTGAGTGGGGCATGGAGCAACTGGTGCGCGATTGCCGGATTGCGCCGATCTATGAAGGCACCAATGGCATTCAGGCGCTGGACCTGCTCGGGCGCAAGGTGCTGGGCAGTCAGGGCAAGCTGCTGCGTGGCTTTACCAAAATCGTCCACAAATTCTGCGCAGCGAACGCCGACCATCCCCAGTTGGGCAGCTTCGTCGCGCAACTCAACGGGCTCAATCAACAGTGGGGCGACCTGACCATGAAGGTCGGCATGGCCGCCATGAAGAACCCGGACGAAGTCGGCGCCGCATCGGTGGATTACCTGATGTACAGCGGCTACATCATCCTGGGCTACCTGTGGCTGCGCATGGCGTTGGTTGCGCAGGCACAGCTGGAGGCGGGCGAGGGTGAGGCTGATTTCCTCAAGGGCAAACTGGCGACGTGCGAGTTCTACTTCAAGCGTTTGTTGCCGCGTACGGCTGCGCATCAGGCAGCGATCGAGGCGGGCAGTGATTGTTTGATGAATTTGCCGGCGGAGGCGTTTGCTTTGTAGGGCAGATCGAAAGATCGCGGCGATCTTTTTCAGGTGACTAAAAATAACAAATCAGTCACCGGTTGACCCTATGTGTCGCAAAAGTTGTTGAGGTACACTCGGGCTCAGAAAATATCATTCCACGAACCACCTGTTTAGATCTTGCGAGGTTTGCCATGGCTGACTACAAAGCGCCGCTGCGCGATATGCGCTTCGTCCTCAATGAAGTGTTCGAAGTCGCCAAACTCTGGGCCGAGCTGCCGGCGCTGGCCGAGACCGTCGACGCCGAAACCGTTGAAGCGATTCTCGAAGAGGCCGGCAAGGTCACCAGCAAAAGCATCGCGCCGCTGAGCCGTGCCGCTGACGAGGAAGGTTGCCATTGGGCGGACGGTGCCGTCACCACCCCGGCCGGTTTCCCACAGGCCTATCAGACTTATGCCGAAGGCGGCTGGGTCGGCGTCGGCGGTGATCCGGCCTACGGCGGCATGGGCATGCCCAAAGCCGTGTCGGCGCAAGTCGAAGAAATGGTCAACTCCGCCAGCCTGGCGTTCGGTCTGTATCCGATGCTGACCGCTGGCGCCTGCCTGTCGATCAATGCGCATGCCAGCGAAGAACTCAAAGCTGCGTACCTGCCGAACATGTACGCCGGCGTCTGGGCCGGTTCCATGTGCCTGACCGAGCCGCATGCCGGCACGGATCTGGGGATCATCCGCACCAAGGCCGAACCTCAGGCCGACGGTTCCTACAAGGTCAGCGGCACCAAGATCTTCATCACCGGCGGCGAGCACGACCTCACCGAGAACATCATTCATCTGGTACTGGCCAAGCTGCCTGATGCCCCGGCCGGTCCAAAAGGCATTTCGCTGTTCCTGGTACCGAAGTTCATGGTCAATGCCGACGGCAGCCTCGGCGCGCGCAACCCGGCCAACTGTGGTTCGATCGAGCACAAGATGGGCATCCAGGCTTCGGCGACCTGCGTGATGAACTTCGACGAAGCCGTCGGCTATCTGGTCGGCGAGCCGAACAAAGGCCTGGCCGCGATGTTCACCATGATGAACTACGAGCGCCTGGGTGTTGGTATTCAAGGCCTGGCCACCGGCGAGCGCTCTTATCAGAACGCTGTTGAATATGCGCGCGATCGTCTGCAGAGCCGTTCGCCGACCGGCGCGCAGAACAAGGACAAAGTCGCTGACCCGATCATCGTCCACCCGGACGTGCGACGCATGCTGCTGACCATGAAAGCCTCGAACGAAGGCGGCCGTGCGTTCTCCACGTATGTGGCGATGCAACTGGACACCGCCAAGTTCAGCGAAGACGCGACTACCCGCAAACGCGCGGAAGATCTGGTGGCGTTGCTGACGCCGGTGGCGAAAGCCTTCCTGACCGACCTGGGTCTGGAAACCACCGTCCACGGCCAGCAGATTTTCGGCGGCCACGGCTACATCCGCGAGTGGGGTCAGGAGCAATTGGTGCGTGACGTGCGCATCACCCAGATCTACGAAGGCACCAACGGTATTCAGGCGCTTGACCTGGTCGGGCGCAAGATCGTTGGCAGTGGCGGCGCGTTCTACCAGCTGTTCGCTGACGAGATCCGCCATTTCACCGCAACCGCCAGTGCCGATCTGGGCGAGTTCACCAAGCCGCTGAACGATGCCGTCGACACCCTCGACGAGCTGACCGCGTGGCTGCTGGACCGGGCGAAAAACAATCCGAACGAAATCGGCGCGGCCTCGGTCGAATATTTGCAAGCGTTCGGATACACCGCTTACGCCTACATGTGGGCGTTGATGGCCAAAGCCGCGCTGGGCAAGGAAGCGCAAGATGATTTCTATGCCAGCAAGCTGGGCACCGCACGTTTCTATTTCGCCCGCTTGCTGCCGCGTATCCACTCGTTGAGCGCGACGGTCAAGGCCGGTAGCGAGTCGCTGTTCCTGCTGGATGCGGCACAATTTTGATCCTGTAGACGTCATGTAAGCATTTGCTTACGTGACGTGCTGCTGTTCTCCCATATCCGTACATTGGATCCACGGCTAATCTACATTTCATGGACGTCGCGCAGGAAGCGCAAAGTAAACAACACGGACACGTAGGATTCTGCCAGGGTGGCGGAGTGAAATGGATGTCAGGGAAACAGTCTGCAAAGCCCCGCTTCGGCGGGGTTTTCTTTTGCCTGAAGAAAAGTTTCAGGCAAGCGGATCGAGAGGCGGCTTCATTTCGCGATCGATCACCTCTTCAAGCAATGTCCGCAGCAATGCCAACGAGGCCTGCTGGCGTTGCACATCACGGCACACCAGGCCAACTTGCAACGGCACCCGTGGCTCGCTCAGCGGTTTCCACAGCAGATCTTCGTCGTCGTAGTCCTTTTGCGAACGTCCCGGCAGCACCGTCGCCAGCCGGGTGTGCGGCAGGCTATCGAGAATCCCCAGCATAGTGTTCAGCTCGGCCTGCACCTGCGGGCGTCGTCCGAGGCTGGTCAGTTGTGCCTGCCAGATCTGCCGGATCTGGAACTCTTCGCCGAGCAGCAGCATTGGCAGCTCAGCAGCCTGGCGCATCGAGACTTTCTTGAACTCGCGCAATGGATGGTCTGCCGGGATCACCAACGTCAGTTCATCTTCGTACAGCAATACGCCGTGCAGACCGGGTTGGCGCGGTGGCAGATAGCTGATGCCGATGTCTAGCGAACCATTGAGCAGACGCCGTTCGATTTCCAGGCCCGTAAGTTCATAGATCTGCACCACCAGATGCGGCTGCGCCTTGCGCACACGCTCGAGCATTTGCGGCACGAGGCTGGTGTGCACCGTTTGCAACACACCGATCGCCAGGGTGCGCAACGCCTGCCCCTTGAAATTGCCCAACGCCTCGCGCGCCCGCTGCAAGCCATCGAGCAGCGGCAACGCGTGGTTGTACAGCGTGTGCGCAGCGAGGGTCGGCAGCAGGCGTTTACTGCTGCGTTCGAACAGGGTGACGTCGAGATTCTGCTCCAGCTGACGGATCTGTTGCGACAGCGCTGGTTGCGAGATCGAGAGGCGCTCAGCCGCACGGCCGACATGGCCTTCTTCGTAGACCGCGACGAAATAACGCAGTTGTTTGAAATCCATAAGTCGCGCTTATCGAAATGGCTGGGAAATCGAAATGGCCTGAACCCGTTTGCGCGCCTAGTCTAACCGCATTCACAAGGCTTGCAGGGCCAGAAAGCGTGACGAATTCCATTTGCTTCGTTCGTGATTACATAGGCAGTTCAAAAAACCTCAAGCGAGGTTTTTCCGCATGAATCTGTTCAGTTTGCGGCGCCAGACGCCGAGTCTGGATGACCTCTGCTTCGAGGCGGGGCCATCCGCTATGACCGACCATCTCAATGCCCAACGCCTGATGCCCAGCGTCGATCGGCCGCAACAAGTGTTCGTTCGCGGCCAGGGTTCATGGCTGTGGGACAGCAATGATCGCGCCTACCTCGACTTTTCCCAGGCCGGCGGCGCCAACAGCCTTGGCCACAGCCCCACGGCGCTGGTCAAAGCCATCGCCAATCAGGCCCAGGCGCTGATCAATCCCGGCTGCAATCTGCATATTCGCGGCATGCTCAGCCTCGCCGAACGTTTGTGCGCCAGCACGTCCAGCGATCAGGCCTACCTGCTCAACAGTGGCGCCGAGGCTTGTGAGGCGGCAATCAAACTGGCGCGCAAATGGGGGCAGCTGCATCGCGGCGGCGCCTCGCGGATCATCATGGCTGAGCAGGGTTGTCATGGCCGCAGTCTGGCGACGATTGATCGAGTGCCATTCAACGACCTGCCGGCGCTGCATGCGGCGGTGGACGCGCAGACCGTGGCGATCATGCTGGAGCCGATCCAGAGCGATGCCGGGGTCATTCCCGCGACCGAGCATTACCTCAAAGGGGTCGAACGACTGTGCCGTGAACTGGGCATTCTGCTGATCCTCGACGAAGTGCAGACTAGCATCGGCCGCTGCGGCAGCTTGCTCGCCGAACAGTCCTACGGGATTCGCGCCGATATCGTCGTGCTCGGCAAAGGCCTTGGCGGCGGCTTGCCGCTGGCGGCCTTGCTGGCGCGAGGCAAGGCCTGCTGCTTCGCCACCGGCGAGCTGAGCGGCACCCATCACGGCAACGCCTTGATGACTGCGGCCGGTCTGGTGGTTCTCGACAGCGTGCACGACCGCAGCTTCCTCCAGCAGGTCAACGACCACGGCCAGCATTTACGCGAAGGTCTCGCGCGACTGGCGCACCGCTACGGCCACGGCGAGTCGCGCGGCCAAGGCCTGTTCCATGGGCTGACGCTGTCCGACGAATGCGCCGACGCCGTCGTTCACGCTGCACTGCACGAAGGCCTGATATTGAACGCCGCGCAGCCTGACTGCCTGCGCTTCACCCCGGCACTCACTGTCAGCAAAGCCAACATCGACGAAATGCTCCTGCGCCTGGGCCGCGCCTTCTCGCGAGTGCGCACCGCCCAGTTGCAATGCCGCAAGGGCATTGCCGTCTGAGCTGAGTTACTCCAACCGATTACCTGAACCGTCTCGCGGTATAACGCACGCCCCACGCCTGATTCTTTTGGCGTGGGGCGTTTTTTTGTGGCCGGGTTTTGCAGCAGCCATTTAGAGCTTGAGAGATCGAACTGCGGGTGGTTTTTTAGAGAGCGCCGGCAAAGGATGCGGGTGCGGGCTGCTGACATCAGCGAAAAGCTGAAATATCACGCCAACAGAGTTAAAGGATTTACGTAAATTGGCAAAGGTTTATGCGCAACTGACCGAAGAGCAGATCAGCGACTTGTTGGCGATGAAGGAGTTTGTGGAGATATGTCATGAGTAAGAAATTCAAAAGTGAAGTCTTTGAATCGATACACGAATCAGCCGGGGCGTTGCTTGCTGTCGGAGCAATCAACAAAGCAACGATGCGAGAATTCGATGACTCCTGTCTGGCATCGGTTCCCTTAGCGATCCCGGCTGAGGAGATCAAGGCGCTACGCGAGCGTAACAAGGTCAGCCAGCCGGTGTTTGCACGCTATCTCAACACCAGTGCATCCACGGTCAAGCAATGGGAATCGGGTGACAAACATCCCAGCGGTATGGCGCTCAAACTACTGAGCATCGTACAAAAACATGGGTTGAAAATTCTCGCTTGAGCCTGACGCAGCTATTGCACTGAACCCTGACGAACGGCGCAGGTCGATTAGCTTGTATGGCTCAAGTGAGCCAACCCCCATTCAGGAGCTGCCCCATGGATTTCATTCGTATCATCATCGCTATTCTGTTGCCGCCACTGGGCGTGTTTCTGCAGGTCGGGTTTGGCGGGGCGTTCTGGCTGAACATTCTGCTGACGTTGTGCGGCTACATTCCGGGTATCGTGCATGCGGTGTATATCATCGCCAAGCGTTGAGTCCGCTAGCGCAACTTAGATAGCTTTCGCGAGCAGGCTCGCTCCCACACTGGATCTGTGTTGTACACAATGCCTCTGTGGGAGCGAGCCTGCTCGCGAATGGGACGACACGGTTTTCAGTCAACCAGCCCCATCTCCCGCCGATAAAACGTCCACTCCTGCTCCAGTGCATGCGCCTGGTTGGCCGCGCGACGAAAGCCGTGGCGTTCGTCAGGGTAGTAATGCGCTTCGACCGGGATGCCGTTGTGCTCCAGCGCCGCGACCATGTCGCGGGTCTGTTGCGGCACGACCACCGCGTCCAGTTCACCCTGGAAGAAAATCACCGGCACGCGAATATTGTCTGCGTGCAGCAATGGCGTGCGGGCGGCATAGCGTTCTGCATCTCGCTCGGGATCGCCGATCAGCCAGTCCAGATAATCGCCCTCGAACTTGTGCGTAGCCCGTGCCAGCGCGACCGGATCGCTGACGCCATAGAGGCTGGCGCCTGCGCGGAAAACCTGCCTGAACGCCAGTGCGCACAATGTGGTGTAACCACCTGCACTGCCACCGCGAATGAACGCGCGGTCACCATCGATCAAACCTTGGTCCGCGAGATAGCTGACCACCGCGCAGGCATCCTCGACATCCACCTCGCCCCAGCGCAGATGCAGCGCTTGCCGATATTCGCGACCATAGCCACTGCTGCCGCGATAGTTGAGGTCGGCGACAGCAAAGCCGCGCTGCGTCCAGTACTGGATACGCGGATCGAGGATCGGATAGCACGCCGAGGTCGGGCCGCCGTGGATGAACACCACCAGCGGCGGTTTTGCTTCACCGCTCATGGCCGGGTAGAAGAAGCCGTGCGCCTCGCCGGAGCCGCTCGGATAACGCAAGGTCTGCGGACGGCTGATGCGTTCGGCAGGCAATGGAACCACGCCGCCAGCGAGGATTTTCACGGCATGCGAGACACGATCAATGGCGATCACTGCCGACGGGCTGGTCGGCGATGCAGCGATGCAATAGATGAATTGTTGATCCATCGCCATGTGGCGGAAGCGGCTGTAGTCACCGCTGAAATCTTCATTTCCCAGGGCCAGGCGCCCGAAACCATCCTCGCTCCAGCTGGCTAAAAATTGATCACCGACAGGCAGCCAAGTGCAGCCGCCCAGTTGCCAGGGCGCGGGCGCGTGATCGGCCTCGGCACTCGGAAGCGCGTGCAAGCCATCAGACGTTTCGCCCCACGGCTGCCAGTAGCCGCCACGATCAGTCAGGCAGTAGAGCCGGCCGTCCGCGTCGAAGCGCGGCTGTTGGATCGACTCCTCAATCTGCTCGCCGGCAATACAACGAGGTGCGGAAAAATCACCTTCCGCAATCATCAACCGCGTCGAGGTCCACGGCTGATGCGGTCGGCTCCACTCGATCCATGCCAACCGCTGGCCGTCCGGGCTCAGCGTTGGCGACGCGTAGAAATCAGCACCTTCGGCCAGCACCTGTCGCGTTCCGGTGTTCAGATCAATCGCCACCAGGCGATGTCGATCCTGCTGCTCTTCGACCGCCAACACCCGGCCAGCGGCGAATTGCAGATCGCCGTAGCGGCAGTCAGTCGACGTCAGCGCGACCGGCTCGCCATCCAGCGCCTGCCGATACATCTGCTGATCCGCTTCATTGACGAAAACCACCCCGTCAGGCGTCAGACAAAAAGCACCACCGCCATATTCGTAAACGCGGCTACGCACGCTGAAACCGTCCGGCGTCAGACGTTTCGCCATGCCATCGCGCCAATGCCAGATTCGGCACGCGGCATCCTCGGGGCGGTATTCATTCCAGAACACGCCATGGGCGCCGAGCTGCAGTTCGGCGAAGTCGGTTCCGGCGGCGACGGCCTGGGCGGCGCTGAAAGGCTCAGCCCTTGGCGATGAGGCGTGAGTTTCGTTCATTGCGAAAGGCCAGTTGTTCGATGGTTTGAGTGGCGGTCTCGGCTTCTTCGCGGGCCTTGAGGATCACGCCATGATGTTCGGACTTGCTGCACACCGGGTCGGCATTACTGGCGTCGCCGGTGAGCATGAACGCCTGGCAGCGGCAGCCGCCGAAGTCTTTTTCTTTCTCGTCGCAAGAGCGGCACGGCTCGGGCATCCAGTCGTAACCGCGAAAACGGTTGAAGCCGAACGAGTCGTACCAGATGTGTTGCATGCTGTGATCGCGCACGTTGGGAAACTGCACCGGCATCTGGCGGGCACCATGGCAGGGCAGGGCGGTGCCGTCCGGGGTGACGGTCAGGAAGATGCTGCCCCAGCCGTTCATGCAGGCTTTCGGGCGTTCTTCGTAGTAGTCCGGGGTGACGAATATCAGCTTGCATGGATGCCCTTCGGCTTCCAGTCTGGCCCGGTATTCGTTGGTGATGCGTTCGGCGCGCACCAGTTGTTCCTTGGTCGGCAACAGACCGACACGGTTGAGCTGCGCCCAGCCGTAGAACTGGCAAGTGGCGAGTTCGACGAAGTCAGCCTCCAGCGCAATGCACAGTTCGATAATGCGGTCGATCTTGTCGATGTTGTGCCGATGGGTGACGAAGTTCAGCACCATCGGGTAGCCGTGGGCCTTCACCGCACGAGCCATTTCCAGCTTCTGCGCAAAGGCCTTTTTCGAGCCCGCGAGCAGGTTGTTCACTTGCTCGTCGCTGGCCTGAAAACTGATCTGGATGTGATCGAGCCCGGCCTTTTTGAAGTCGTTGATTTTCTGCTCGGTCAGGCCAATGCCGGAGGTGATCAGGTTGGTGTAGAAACCCAACTGCCGCGCTTCACGGATAAGTTCGGCCAAGTCCTGACGCACCAGCGGTTCGCCGCCGGAAAAGCCCAATTGCGCCGCGCCCATCTCCCGCGCTTCGCGGAACACCTTGATCCATTGCTCGGTGGTCAGCTCTTTGCCCTGCTCGGCGAAATCCAGCGGATTGGAGCAGTACGGGCATTGCAACGGGCAACGGTAGGTCAGCTCGGCGAGCAGCCACAGCGGCAGGCCGACTTCAGGTTTTGGCGGGACTTGCACGGACGAATCAGGCAAGTTCGATCCAGTGCTGTGCACGGGCAACCTCCATGAATTGCTCGATGTCGTCACCGAGCTCGGGCACGCCGGGGAACTGCTCGTCGAGTTTGGCAATGATCGCCGCGACATCACGTTCGCCATCAATCAAACCGCCGATCAGTGCGGCGCTGTCGTTGAGTTTGATCATGCCTTCAGGGTAGAGCAGCACGTGACCCTTTTGCGCCGGCTCGTATTGGAAGCGATAGCCCGGGCGCCAGCTCGGCACTTTGCTGCGGTCGAAACTCATAAGATGATTCCTTTATGCCAGACCCGTTGTTCGGTCACGCTGTGATACGGCGGACGGTTCAGTTCGTAGGCCATGCTCATGGCATCGAGCATGCTCCAAAGAATGTCCAGTTTGAACTGGAGAATTTCCAGCATGCGCTCCTGGCCTTCGCGGGTCTTGTAGTGCTCGAGGGTGATCGCCAGCCCATGCTCGACATCGCGCCGCGCCTGACCGAGGCGGGTGCGGAAATATTCGTAACCGGCCGGGTCGATCCACGGGTAATGCTGCGGCCAGCTGTCGAGGCGCGACTGGTGGATCTGCGGCGCGAACAATTCGGTCAGCGAGCTGCTGGCGGCTTCCTGCCAACTGGCGCGACGGGCGAAGTTGACGTAGGCATCGACAGCGAAACGCACGCCGGGCAGCACCAGCTCCTGAGAACGCAATTGGTCTGGGTCGAGGCCAACAGCCTGGCCCAGACGCAGCCAGGCTTCGATGCCGCCATCTTCACCGGGCGCGCCGTCGTGGTCGAGCAGGCGCTGAATCCACTCGCGGCGGATTTCCCGATCCGGGCAATTGGCAAGGATCGCTGCGTCTTTCAGGGGAATGTTCACCTGATAGTAGAAGCGGTTGGCGACCCAGCCCTGAATCTGCTCGCGGGTCGCACGGCCTTCGTACATCGCCACGTGGTACGGGTGGTAGATGTGGTAATAGGCGCCTTTGGCGCGCAGGGCCGCTTCGAATTCGGTGGGGGACAGCGGGGTGTCGGTCATGTCTGTTCTCCGGGAACAACCCTGGAAATCTCTGGTGTCTGTGCTGGCCTCTTCGCGAGCAGGCTCGCTCCCACAGTTAATCGCATTCCAATGTGGGAGCGAGCCTGTTCGCCATAGACCGCGCAGCGGTCTCGATTGCTTAAAGCACGATACTCATGCCATCAAACGCCACTTCAACATTACGCCGCGCCAGCTCCGCACGCTCCGGCGAATCCTCGTCGAGGATCGGGTTGGTGTTGTTGATGTGGATAAGTACTTTGCGCTGCTCGGGCAACTGCTCCAGCACTTCGAGCATGCCGCCGGGGCCGTTCTGGGCAAGATGGCCCATCTCGCGACCGGTGCGGGTGCCGACGCCACGACGCTGCATTTCATCGTCGTCCCACATTGTCCCGTCGACGAGCAGGCAATCGCTGCCCGCCATGATTTCCAGCAGCGGCGCATCGACCTTGCCCAGCCCCGGCGCGTAGAACAGCTTGCCGCCGGTATTGAGGTCTTCAACGATCAAACCGATGTTGTCGCCCGGATGCGGATCGAAACGGTGCGGCGAATACGGCGGCGCGGCGCTGCGCAATGGCAGCGGGGTGAAACGCAGGTTCGGGCAGGCCGCTACGGTGAAGCTCTGGTCGAGCTCGATACGGTTCCAGTCCAGCCCGCCGTTCCAGTGGGTGAGCATCTTGAACAGGGGAAAACCGGTGCTCAGGTCTTCGTGAACCATGTCCGTGCACCAGACCTGATGCGGGCAGCCTTCGCGCAGGCTGAGCAGGCCGGTGGTGTGATCGATCTGGCTGTCCATCAGGATGATCGCGCTGATGCCGGTGTCGCGCAGGGCGCGGCCCGGTTGCATCGGGGCGAAGCTTTGCAGTTGCGCGCGGATGTCCGGCGAGGCATTGCACAACACCCAGTTCATGCCGTCATCGGAAATGGCGATGGACGATTGGGTGCGGGCCTTGGCGTTCAGGCTGCCGTCGCGAAAACCTGCGCAGTTGACGCAGTTGCAGTTCCACTGCGGAAAACCGCCACCGGCGGCCGAACCCAGAATCTGGACGAACATGAACGCTCCATCATTTCAACGCGGAAAATAAAACGCCTCGGCGAGCCGAGGCGTTGCACTGCGATTCTGCGCAAGCAGAACTCAGCGGCTGGCGAAGTACATGGTGACTTCGAAGCCGATACGCAGGTCGGTGTAAGCAGGTTTGGTCCAGGCCATGAGATGTCTCCTTCTGAGGGTTGGGATAGCGCTATCCATAGGTATAGTCCACGGCAGCGCGAGGATGTTCCAATTAGTTAGGCGGCTATGTTACTCAAAATTTCAACGCCGTGACCCGTGAATCTTTGAGAAAGCTCCTTGCAGCCTCGGTAATGATCAGTTTATCGCTTGCCACGGCGCGTCCGGCATCGATTCATTGGCCAGGCAATGCCAGCCGCCCTCGGCGTTGATCAGACGCTGTGCAGCATCGAGTAAAGCCTGGCGATTCAGCTGCTGGATCGCCGCGACCAACTGCTCACGATAATCGGACGAATGGCCAGCGAGTTTGCCCTGCCACAGCAGCTCGGCAGCATCCTTGGTGGAAAGCGTGGCGTCGTCGAACTGATCGGCGAGGTTTTGGCGCTGCTGCTTGAGGCTTGCGTCATCGAGCGTTTCGATCAACGCGGGGATGTTTTTGAGGAACTCTTGAATGTATTCGAGCAACTCGGCGGCCGAAGTCGTCGGCGATTGCACGCCAAAGACAATCGCGGTCATGCCGTGCAATTGACGCAGCGCGCTGAACACGGCGTACCCCAATTGCAATTCGACGCGCAGGCGCTGGTAAAAAGGCGTCTGGCACACCTGAGCCAAAAGGCGCCATGCTGCTTCATCAGCGAAGTCGCGGCTGGCAGTCGGGCAGACCAGCAGCAAGGCGTGTTCGCTGGAGGCCGTGTTGATCTGGCTCCAGTGGTACTGGCCTTGGGTGATCGGTGTCACCGGTAGCTGATTGTCCGGTGTGCCGGGAATGCGGCTCAGCGCCAGGCCCAAGGCTGATTGGGTTTGTTGGTCAAGCCCGAGAGCGAGGCCGTCCCAGCGCGAAGTTGTCCACAGCTGATTGGCGTCATCGCTGGTTTCAATCGTGGGCAGGCATTTTTCCGGCAACGCCTCGAGCAGTTGGCGGATCGGCATCGACGGTATCTGCACCTCGTCCCGCGGCGAATCGGCGTCGATCATCGTCAGACATTTCAGCGCATGCTCGAGGACACTGGGCATCGGTTCCTGTAATCCGGTCATTTTCAGCAGGCATTGGTTACCTGCGGCGCTGAAAGACAAGTCCACTCCGGCTTCGGATGCATCCTGTCGTGTCTGGCGCAGACTGCGCTGCAATCTGGAGAGCAGATCTGCGCTGGCCGCCGCCTCGACCTGCCAGCGCAGATAGATCGCGCCTTCATCGCTGTTGTCCGGCAGCGTCTGGCTGAACTGCATAGGCGACCGTTCGCGACGGCTGCGCGAGCGATCCTGGGCGAACGTGCGCAGGCCACGGTGGGCGCTGGTCTGGCCGCGAATCAGACCGGCGTTTGCCAGTGGCTCGCTGGCTCGCAGAAAAGGATTGGCGGCGGGCAGGTGCCAATGATCGCTGAAGTTATCCACAACAGGAATTTCGCGAAGGATGTGCTCAAGTGCTGCAGCCCCGGATTCGGACAGGCCGAATGCTTGCTGCTCTATGTCGGTTCGCGCCAGTTGCCATGCGCCGCTGACTTGCTGCTGGCGCTGAAGCAGGGCGGCGTATTCCTCGCGTAACGGCGTCCAGTCCTGACGGGCGAAGAAGCTCAGCCAATCCAGCAGGCATCCGCGAATGGTATCCAGGCGGTCGCCGCCAGCATTGAATTGAAGATGCAGCAGCGCTTGGCTGGCGAACTGGTAAAGCGGCGTGGCTTTCAGGCTGTCAGCCAGATTCTGTTGATGCAGGTATGCGAGCAATCCCCCAGGTTTTGCGCTATTCAACCAATGACAGAGAAAAGCCATCGCCTCGGCGGATGACTCGGACAAGGCGTCGAAAGCAAATAACAGGTTCGCGTGAGCGCCGACCTGTTGATAACTTTTCACTGCCAACGGTGGCGGTGCGGCCTGGGCAACTTTATCCCCAAGCGGCAACACCGCTGCGAATTGCTGCGCCAGCTCCCGAAACTCATCGATACTTTGCGGCCCGACCAGACTGAGGGTCATTTGCCCGGTTCGATAAAAGCGCTGATGGAAATCTTTCAGCGCCGACTGAAACCCTGGCGATTCGACCTGCAAGCTGTCCCGATTGCCCGCATGAAAACCGCGCAACGGATGCTCCGCTGGCAAACTTTCATACAAGGCAAACTGCTGTTGCGCTGTCGGATCCTGCGACCAGCCGACGAATTCGGCCTGCAGCACTTCCCGTTCGCGCAGTTGATCGTCCAGATTCATACGTGGCCGGGCGAGCATGTCTGACAGACGCTCGAGCCCCGCGTTGAACGACGGCACCGGCAGCTCAAAGAAAAAGTCCGTGGTGCGCTCGCGGGTGCTGGCATTCACCTGCCCACCGTGACGTTGCACGTAGGCCATCAGCCCTTCGTCTGTGGGAAAACGCTCGGTGCCGAGAAACAGCAAGTGCTCGAGAAAATGCGCCAGCCCCGGCCATGCCAACGGCACGTCATGACTGCCGGCCGCCACGCGCAACGCGGCAGCGCTGCGCTTGAGACCGGGCACGTGGCGCAGGGTCACGCGCAGGCCGTTGGCCAGGGTTTCAGAGTGGGGGCGAGGATGAGTCGGCGCAGGCATGGGCACTTCCAGAACAGTGAAGTGCCCATGCTAGCGGATTAGCGGCGGTTGAGCGCGCCGTAAAGCTCCGGGCGGCGATCGCTGAGATAGCGATTGGCCTGACGTGAGTCGTTCATCAATTGGCGGTCCAGTTCACCGACGATCAGTGCCTCGTCCAGACCTGCCAGGGCGATGCGGCTGCCGTCCGGTGCGGCAATGCTGCTTTGCCCACAATACTGGATATCGCCTTCATGTCCGCAGTAATTGGCGTAAGCCACGTAGCACTGGTTTTCGAAGGCGCGGGCACGCACGGTGACATCGGCAACGAAGTCGAACGGAATCATGTTGGCCGTAGGCACCACGATCAGCTCGGCGCCGGCCAAGGCCAGGCGCCGCGCGTTTTCCGGAAACTCCAGGTCGTAGCAGATCAGGAAACCGAGCTTCCAGCCGTTCAATTCAACCACCGGCAAGTCGGAGTCACCGGGGCTGAACATCGATCGGTCGAGGTCGCCAAACAGATGCGACTTGCGATAGTTGCACAGGCGCTCGCCATGGGCGTCGATCAGTTGCACAGCGTTGTAGATCTGCCCGTCGGCGGTGCGCTCCGGATAACCGTAAACGATCGCCAGACCCGCAGCCTTGGCAATCCGGCCGATCTGCTGCGCCCATTCGCCGTTATAAACCTCGGCCAGCGTGCCCACCGCTTCGGCGCCGATGTTGTAACCGGTCATGAACATCTCCGGCAGCACCAGCAGGTCGGCGCCCTTGGCCTCCATCGCCACCTGATGCAGGCGCTGCAGGTTGGCGGCGGGGTCCAGTGGCAGCGGTGGACATTGGTAAACGGCTACGCGCATTGGGGAATCCTCTTACTCGGGCAGGGCGATAGGGCCGATGTCTTTGAACACATCACCCGGTCCGGGGTTCTCTTTATGTGTCGAGCCGCCGAAATGTTTCATGATGCCCCACACCGCGTTGAGCGAGGTCTGCACCGCGCCTTCGACCCACGCGGGCGTCCATGACACGTCGTCGCCGGCGATGAAGATCCCGCGCTGCTCGGCCGGCATGTCGTCCTGCATGAAGTGCGCATACATGCGCTGGTTGTAGCGGTAATGGCCGGGCAGGGCGCCCTTGAAGGCACCGAGGAAGTACGGATCGGCTTCCCACGACACGGTGATCGGATCGCCGATGATCCGTGCGGCGATGTCGACTTTCGGGTAGATCTTCTTCAGCGCGTTCAAGGCCAGCTCAACGCGTTTTTCCACCGGATGCGGGAGCATTTTCAACGCGTCGCTCATCCACGAATACGACAGGCAGAT
Organism: Pseudomonas triticicola; assembly: GCF_019145375.1. Taxonomy (NCBI): domain Bacteria; kingdom Pseudomonadati; phylum Pseudomonadota; class Gammaproteobacteria; order Pseudomonadales; family Pseudomonadaceae; genus Pseudomonas; species Pseudomonas triticicola. Next base: position 122,956 of record NZ_JAHSTX010000002.1, read on the forward strand.
CACCCCCGGCTTGTCGTCGCCGTTGTCGAACAGATAGGTGCCACGGGTCAGGCGATCGGTGAGGGTCATGCTCATCACATCGCGGCCGGTCTCCGGATCCTTGTCCTTCCAGAATGGCCGGTCGACCATCACGAAGGTTTTCGACGACTGCATGTAGCGCGTGCGGTCGAGGGCCATCCACATCTTCTGCGAGAACAGGGTTTCGTCGCATTCGATCTGAGTGGTCAGCAGCCAGCTCTGGCAGGTGGTCAGCACAGCGGCATATTCGCGGGTGTCACCGTTGTTGTCGGTAACGGCGAAACGGCCTTGCGGTGCGTGAGCGATTTTCTTCACGCCGGAACGCGGTGCGCCACGGTGCAGGGATTTCAGGCTGGTGCCGGCCGGCCAGTGCACGCAGCGCTCCGGCACATGGCGCCAAATGCCCTGTGGCACCTGCTCGACGCCACCGACCACCAGGTGTTGGTGATCGTCGCAATTGGTCATTACCACGCGGAAGATTTCCAGCATCGAATTGGGGAAGTCCGAATCCCAGCCGCCGGTGCCGAAACCGACCTGACCGAACACTTCGCGGTGCTGGAACGACAATTTGGCGAAGGCTTTCGAGGTGGCGACGAAGTCGTAAAAGGTCCGGTCGTCCCACAGCGGCACCAGCTTGTTCCACAGCTCTTTCAGGCGCGGCACATCGCGATCGCGAATGGCTTGCTGAATATCGGAGAACTGCGAACCGGCTTCCAGCGCATCCGCCCAGGCGTCAGCCACTTCCTGAAACAATGCAGGAAGATCCTTCAGGCTTTCGGCGTAATGGGTTTCGCCTTCCAGATCGATCACGGTGCTACCAGAAGCGCCGGTCAGCGGGTTGGGGAAGGGCTTGGTTTCCAGGCCGAGCTTGTCGACGTAGTGATAGAACGCGGTGGAGGACACTGGAAAGCGCATGCCGCCAAGCTCGGCGACGATGGCGTCGGTGCCGTTGAAGGCTTGCGAGCGCAGACGACCGCCGAGTTTCGACGCCTCGTACACCACCGGCTTCAAACCGAGTTTCATCAGTTCATACGCAGCCACCAGACCGGCAATACCCGCGCCGACAATCGCCACCTCAGCGCCATGGTGCTGCTCGGGAATGCTCCCCAGCCCGGCGGGATGCTCGATCCAGTCGTCAAACGCGAACGGAAAGTCCGGACCGAAAATGGTGACTGGTTTTTTTCCGTCTGCAGGATGGCGATTGTTCTTGTTCATGGCTGACCTTATTGGCGACCCGACGCAGGATTCGCGTCTGAGTATAGGAAAAGATGCCAGCCATTCTAGGGAGCGTGGAGCGCGTTAATAAGACGCAATGTGTCGTCGTTTTGCCTGATTGTTGTGCAGACTGACGATTGCAGGCTGCATACCGACCAAAGAAGTGGGAGCGGGCCTGCTTGCGAAGCGGCTCAGCCAGAATGCCCGGCCAATGCTCAGACCGGCTGCCCGCGATCAATCTTGCTGCTCAGAATGATCGAAGTCGTGGTTTTCTCCACCCCATCGACGCTGCCGATCTGATCCAGCAACTGATCCAACTGCTCCGGCGAATCGGTGCGCAACCACGCCACATAATCAAACTCGCCACTCACCGCACACAGCTGCTGCACCTGCGCCATCGCACTCAAACGTCGCAGCACGTCCTTGCCGGAACGCGGCTGCACCTTGATCCCGACGTAGGCCTGCAAGCCACCATCGACCACACGCTGACCCAAGCGCACACCATAACCGGTGATTACCTTGGCCTTTTCCAGCCGGGCCAGACGCGACGTCACCGTAGTGCGAGCGATGCCCAGCTGACGGGCGAGCATGGCCACGCTTTCGCGGGCGTTGATTTGCAGCGCGGCGATTAGCTGGCGGTCGATTTCGTCGAGGATGGGGTGGCGGGTGTCTGGCAAGGGGGGGCTCCGATGGCGTGGGCGATGAGATTGCCGATGGTACAGGGTCAAGCGCATTGGGGCATATTTGGAACCCATCGCTCGATGGGAGGGATAACGGCTGTGACGGTTGCTCTTGTCAGGTTCAAGGGCTATGATCGGCACATCAGCACAGACCGGAACTTTGTAAGCAAAGGGTGTTGATTTCGGTGGCGCAAGCCACTCCTAGCCAGTGAGCGGGATAAGCGGGAAACCGTGAAAGGATAGGCCGATATTTCAGATTTACAGAAAGCCCCTTTGCGCAAGCATCGGGGCTTTTTGCTTTCTCTCACACGGATTTCCCCGCGCTACGCATTTCCAGAATGTAGCGGACGTTATGTGGTTTTCCTTTCGGCAGCTTCGAGCGTCCCCATTCAGCGACCTCGTAGGCGGAAATGATCCGGAGTTTGAGAAAGTTCGTTGTATTTTGCGGCTTGCTGATCGAAAAAAAGACCGCGTAGTCATGCAAATCAAGGCAGTAATAGCGCTGACTGTTTTCGACGTAGAAGGGCACAGCCAAGCCTTTGAAAAAGCGTTTTTGCAGGTAGTCCGTGATCTGGCTGCTGTAGTAGTGGCGGTCTGCACAAAAATACCGGACTTCTCCTCTGTGTCTTAGTGGCAGGCCGTGACCTTTGTCATCGGTAAAACAGTGGAACCCGAATTCAAACCTGACGACAAGCTGCTGCTCCGCCACTTCAAATGTCTGTTCAAAAGGCTGTAGATGCGCCATGCAATATCTGCGTCCGCCAATAATCAGGTCTTTCCATTCCATTGTTACTGTCGCCGGACATATTGATTTGTGGGATTTCCAAGCCCGGTCGCTGATAAGCAGCGACGTCTCGAGAGTATCCCTGCGAAGACATCATCAACAGATGTCTAACCGCTCAAAACCGCAGCTTAGGATCTTTCCTACAGCTCTGGTTAGGTCTTCCGAACATTGCGCCCGCCGAGACGAAACCCAACCACTCGCCCACAAAAAAGCCGCGCATTCAGCGCGGCTTTTCAATTTGGTGGGCCCACACGGACTTGAACCGTGGACCAAAGGATTATGAGTCCTCTGCTCTAACCAACTGAGCTATAGGCCCTCAGTAGGCCGCGGATTATAGCGACGGTTTCGCGGCTGTGCTATCCGAAAAATCCGATACGGTTACATGCAGAAACGTCGCGGCGAATTCGTCCGGGGGCAGCGGCAGGCTGACGATGTAGCCCTGTATCTGTTCGCACCCTTCAGCAGCGAGGAATTGTTGTTGCGCCTGGGTTTCCACGCCTTCGGCAATCACGGTGAATTGCATGCTGCGGCCGAGCGCGATGATGGCGCGCACAATGGCCGCGTCGTGGGGATCGTCAGGCAGTCCACGGACGAAGGACTGGTCGATCTTGAGGATGTCCAGCGGCAGGCGTTTGAGGTAGCTGAGCGAGGAGTAGCCGGTGCCGAAGTCATCGATCGCCAGTTGCACACCGAGGTGTTTGAGTTGGTGTAGCACTGCCAGCGCCTCTTCGGCCTGACTCATGATGAAGTTCTCGGTAATTTCCAGTTGCAGTAAATCCGGCCTGAGGTGGTTGTCCTTGAGCAGTTGTTCGATGCGCACCAACAGGTTGGGCTGACGCAATTGCGCACCGGCGAGGTTTACCGAAAGCGGACCGAGCGGTTGGTAGATCTCGTTCCACTCGAACATCTGCCGGCAAGCGGTCTCCAGCACCCAGTCACCGATCTGCAGGATCATGCCGTTTTCTTCCGCGAGCGGAATGAAATGCTCGGGCGGCACGTCGCCGAAGGTCGGGTGGCGCCAGCGAATCAGCGCTTCGGCGCCGACAAGGCTGTGGTCGACCAGGCTGATTTTTGGTTGGTAATAGAGAAACAGCTCATCACGCTCGATGGCGCGGCGCAGTTCGTGCTCCAGTGCTATGCGTTCGCTGGCCTGGGCGGTGAGGTCGCGGGTGTAGCTCTCGACACGGTTGCGCCCCTTGGCCTTGGAACGGTACATCGCCGCGTCGGCGTTTTTCACCAGGGTGGCCACATCGCAACCGTCGCGGGGATAGAGGCTGGTGCCGATGCTGGCGCTGATAAAGAACTCGTGTTCGCCGGCCTGGAACGGCGCGCCGAAGCAGTTGAGCAGTTTCGTCGCGATGTTGTCGGCGTCGCTGGCTTGCTGCAAGCCCGGCAGCAAAATGATGAATTCGTCACCGCCCAATCGCGCGACGGTGTCGATATCTCGTAACTGTTCCTTCAAACGCACGGCGATGCCCTTGAGCAACAGGTCGCCCACCGGGTGGCCGAGGCTGTCGTTGATGTGCTTGAAGCGGTCCAGATCGAGAAACAGCACCGCGCCCTGGCCGCCATTTTCCTGTTGGCTGGTCAAGGCCATTTGCAGGCGACTTTCGAACAAAGTGCGATTGGGCAGGCCGGTCAGCGGGTCGTGGTGAGCCTGGTAATCGAGCTTGGCCTGGGCGTGCTTGAGGCTGGAAATATCGGCGAATACCGCGACGAAGTGGGTGATGAACTTGTCGCGATTACGTACGGCGCTGATGGTCAGCCAGCTCGGGTACAGCTCGCCGTTCTTGCGCCGGTTGGAAATCTCGCCTTGCCAGTGTCCCTCGTCGGTCAATTGGTGCCACATCGCCGCGTAGAACGCGCTGTCGTGCAGCCCTGAGGCCAGCAAGCGTGGCGTGTGGCCCAGTGCTTCGCTTTCGCTATAGCCGGTAATTTCGGTGAAAGCACGATTGACGGCGCTGATGTGTTGTTGAGTATCGGTGATCAATACGCCCTCGGCGGTGCTCTCGAAAACGGTGGCGGCCTGCTGCAGTTTTTCCTGCATGAGATGGCGTTCGGTGATGTCGCGGGCGATGGTCAGCATGCAATCCTCGTCGCCAATCGGCAGCGGGCGACTGGACACTTCGCACAGGCGAATCTGCCCGTCGCTGCGACGGATGTGGCAAGTGAAGTCGCGGACGAAACCGTCGCGCTGCAGCAAATCGAGCATCTGTTTGCGTTCGTTGAGGTTGACCCAGATGCCCAGATCCAGCGTCGACCGATCCACCGACATGGCGCTGTTGAAACCGGTGATGCGGCTGAAACCTTCGTTGACCTCCAGCAGCAGGCCGTCGCTCTGGCGTGACAGCAGCAGGCCGTCGGGCGACGCATGGAAAGCCTTGGCGAATTTCTCTTCAGAGGTTTGCAGTTGCTGTTGGGTTTCCTTGAGCTGGCTGATGTCGCGCACCACGACTACCAGCGCCGGAGTGGTATCGAGGTCGAAGGGTTCGGCGGAAATCAGCCCGGTGAACACCTGGCCGTTGTTGCGGCGAAAGGGCATTTCCAGATTACGGATGCTGCCGGCCTGCAAACGCTGCAAGAGGCCCGGCCCGACGCCGGGAATGCCCCAGATATTGAGGTTGGTGGCGGTCTGCCCGATCACGTCCTCGGCCCTGAGGCCGATCTGCTCTTCGAAGGCCTCGTTGACCTCCAGCAGGCAGCCGTCGGACAGGCGTGCAATCACCAGAATGTCCGGACATTGCTCGAACACCGAAGCGAACTTCTGCTCCGACAGGCGCAGCGCCTCTTCAGTGCGCTTGATCTCGCTGATATCGATCATCAGGCCGCGCATCACTGGCTCGTGGCCGTGCTCAATCAGGCTGACGATGTCCCGCACCCACAGGCAGCGACCGTCGGCGGTGATCACGCGGTAGTCGACGATGTGATCGCGGCCCTGGCGCAGCGCTTCCTTGCAGTAGTTCTGCGTGCGGGTCAGGTCCGCGGGGTGAATGATGTTGTGCCAGAAGCCCGGAATCAGCCAGTGAGACTGTGGATAACCGAGCAAGTCTTCAGCGTGCGGCGAGACATAGCTGTAGGTGAAGTCGCTCATCCGCGCTTCCCAGGCGATGGCCGACAAGCTCTCTACCAGGCCACGGTAGTGATATTCGCTACTGCGCAATTCCTGTTCGAGGTCGATGCGCCGGCTGATTTCCGAACTCAGGCGGCGGTTGATGCGAATCACCACGGCGAGGATCGTCATCAGCAGCAACAGACCGGGCAGACCGTACATCAGCAGGTCCGACCAGAACGTGCGGTGGTCGAGCACATTACCGACCCAATGTTCCTGGATGCTACTGATTTCCGCCGGCGTCATGTCGGCGAGGACTTTATCAAGTATCCCGACCAGCACCTTGTTGTCGCGGGGCACGGCCATCGCCAATTGATAGCGATATGGGGTTTCGCCGCTGACGTAGAGGCCGTCGAGCTTGAGCTGGCGCAGGCTCCACACGCTGGAAGCGAGATCGCCGACCACCGCGTCCACTTCATCGGTCGCCAAAGCTTGCAGCGCCGAGCTGACATTGGGCATGGCGACCAGATTCAGGTCGGGGTGGTGAGTACGCAGCAGTTCGTGGGGGGCGTAGTTTTCCACCACGGCGATTTTCAGACCGTACAGGTCGTCGAGTTTGCGCGGCTGGGCGCCGCCGACATGGGCAAGGATGACGATCGGGAAGTCGAGATACGGCCGGGTAAATGACAGGTAATTCTGGCGCTCCGGCGTGGACATGATTCCCGGCAACAAATCGATCTTGCCTTTTTTCACCTGCTCCAGCACCACCGTCCAGCTTGCCGGTTCGATCGGCGTCAGCCTGATCGCCAGACGTTGGCGAATCACGTCGATATAGTCAGCGGCGAGACCCTGATAGCGGTTCTGATCGTCACGAAATTCGAAAGGCGGCCACGACGCGTCGACACCCAGGCGCAAGTCAGGGTGAGCCGCCAGCCAGCTGCGTTCTTCATCGGTGAGAGTCAGCGCGTCAGCCGTGGCGGTGCAGATCATCAATGACAGCAGAAAAAGCACGGGCGCCAGTCTGGGCATAACGCTCTCGTCAGGGCTTGGAGTGATTGTTTCGAGTGTAGACGGGGTACGCAGCGGGGAGGGCGGAGCGGGGAATTTAATCTGCCATAAAACAAAACCCCCGGCCTGGGCCGGGGGTTCTGGTATCACTCGTCGAGGAAGGAGCGCAGATGCTCGCTTCGCGTCGGATGGCGCAGCTTGCGCAGCGCCTTGGCTTCGATCTGACGGATCCGCTCACGCGTTACGTCAAACTGTTTGCCAACTTCTTCGAGCGTATGGTCGGTGTTCATGTCGATACCGAAACGCATGCGCAGTACCTTGGCTTCACGGGCAGTGAGGCCGGACAGCACTTCGCGAGTCGCTTCCTTCAGACTTTCCACCGTGGCGACATCGATTGGCGACTGCATGGTCGAGTCTTCGATGAAGTCGCCCAGATGGGAGTCTTCGTCATCACCGATCGGGGTTTCCATGGAGATCGGCTCTTTGGCGATCTTCAGCACCTTGCGGATCTTGTCCTCAGGCATTTCCATGCGTTCGCCCAGCTCTTCCGGAGTCGGTTCGCGACCCATTTCCTGCAACATCTGCCGGGAAATACGGTTGAGCTTGTTGATCGTCTCGATCATGTGCACCGGAATACGGATGGTGCGCGCCTGGTCGGCGATCGAGCGAGTGATCGCCTGACGGATCCACCAGGTGGCATAAGTCGAGAACTTGTAACCGCGACGGTATTCGAACTTGTCCACTGCCTTCATCAGGCCGATGTTGCCTTCCTGGATCAGATCGAGGAATTGCAGGCCGCGGTTGGTGTACTTCTTGGCGATCGAGATCACCAGACGCAGGTTGGCTTCAACCATCTCTTTCTTCGCGCGGCGGGCCTTGGCCTCACCGATCGACATGCGACGGTTGATGTCCTTGATTTCAGCGATGGTCAGACCGGTCTCGGTTTCCAGCGCGATCAGTTTCTGCTGGCAACGGACGATATCCGGCTGCACGCGACCGATGGCTTCGGCGTACTTGCTCTTGCCTTTGGCCAGGGCGTCGGACCAGCTTTCGTCGACTTCGTTACCCGGGAACTGACGCAGGAAATCGGCGCGTGGCATACGTGCATCACGTACGCACAGCTGCATGATCGCGCGCTCTTGCTGACGCAGACGATCCAGGGCACTGCGCACACGCTCGACCAGGGCTTCGAATTGCTTCGGCACCAGTTTGATCGGCATGAACAGCTCGGCCAGAGCCAGCAACTCGGCAACCGCTGCCTTGTTGTGACGACCGTGCTTTTTCAGGGCCTTGCGGGTGATTTCCATCTGGTCCGCCACCGCGCCGAAGCGCTGCGCCGCGATGACCGGGTCCGGACCGCTTTCGGCTTCTTCTTCGTCATCGGAAGATTCGGCATCATCGTCGTCGGTATCGTCGTCGGCCTTGACGGCTTTCGGGTCAACCGGCGGCGGCACTTCTGCCGCAGGCGGCGCGATGCCGTCGTCCGGGTCGATATAACCGCTCAGGACGTCGGACAGGCGACCACCTTCGGTGGTGACGCGGGTGTACTCGGAGAGAATGTGGTCAACCGTGCCAGGGAAGTGCGCAATTGCGCTCATCACTTCACGAATGCCTTCTTCGATCCGCTTGGCGATTTCGATTTCGCCTTCACGGGTCAGAAGCTCGACCGTACCCATTTCACGCATGTACATGCGCACCGGGTCAGTGGTGCGACCGATATCGGTCTCCACCGCCGCCAACGCAGCGGCTGCTTCTTCCGCAGCGGCCTCGTCGGTATCGGCGTCGGCCAACATAAGGGCGTCCGCATCCGGAGCACTCTCGTGTACGGGGATCCCCATGTCGTTAATCATGCGGATGATGTCTTCCACCTGCTCCGGATCTGAAATATCCTCGGGCAGGTGGTCGTTGACCTCGGCGTAAGTCAGATACTTCTGCTCACGACCCAGTTTGATCAACTCAATAATACGAGACTGCTGTTGCGCTTTTCCGGACATAACACCCTATCCACTGAAGGTCTTGGCGGGCAAAAAACAAGCCGAGGATTATACCTGAGCTATGACCTCACGCGCCAGTTGAGGTCGGGTTTGATGCGGAAACATTGCGACTTAAAAGGTCGCGCAGTTGATTTTTCTCTTCGACGCTCAGTTCGCTTTGCCGCGCTTTCCTGAGTAACTGTTCGAGATTTCGCTCGCGTTGGCGGGCGGACAAGCTAGTAATGGTGTCGAAAAACTGTTGTTCAAGGTTATCTCCGTCAATCAGCCATTCCTTTTCGGCCAGCGCCTTGAGCAAGCGGCCCTGTTCAGTACCGTGCCATCGCGCGATCAACTGAAATGAGTTTAGCTTGGGATTCTTCTGTACGGCTTCGAGCAGCGCCACAAGCAACTGGGCGTTGGTCTGATTTTCATCGGCAATGTGCCCGGCGTCCTCGACGCGCTTGGCCAGTTGCGGATGATGGAGCAATGTTCTCAATGCCGTGAGGGTTGGCGATTCGACGCCAATCGGCGTGCGCGGGCGCTGCTGTTCGCGATCGCCACCGCGCTTGCCGTTCTTGTCCCACGGTTTCTTGTCCCACTTCTTGCCGCCGGCGCCGGGTTTCTTCGGCGTCCATTCCTGCTGCGGCGCGTACATGTCCTGTGCCTGCGGCTGATGGTAGTCGCTGTAGTCCGGCATGGCGTCGTAATCGAAGCCCGGATCGTAGGCGGGCGGTGCTTCCTGCGGCACACTCTGAACCAATTGGCTGACGGTCTCGCTGCTCAGGCCGGTGATTTCGGTCAGGCGCTGACGCATGAGGATACGCAGGTTCGCGCCCGGCACCTTGTCGATCAGCGGTGCGGCGAGGGTGGCCATGTGCGCCTTGCCCTCAAGCGAGCGCGGGTCGGCCTCTTCGGTCAGTTGCTGGAAAAAATAATCGGCCAGCGGCTGCGCGTGCTGATTGATGCGCGCCTTGAAAGCGTCGGTGCCTTCGGCGCGAACCAGGGTGTCCGGGTCTTCGCCTTCGGGCAAAAACAGGAACCGCGCGCGACGACCGTCTTGCAGACACGGCAGGGTCGCTTCCAGTGCACGCCAGGCAGCGTTGCGGCCCGCCTGGTCGCCGTCGAAGCAGAACAATACGTTCGGCACGACGCGGAACAGGCGCTTGAGGTGTTCTTCGCTGGTCGCGGTACCCAGCGTGGCGACGGCATTGCGCAAGCCTTGCTGGGCGAGGGCGATGACGTCCATGTAACCCTCGACAACGATGATTTCATCGAGGTTGCGATTGTTCTTGCGCGCTTCATAGAGGCCGTAGAGTTCCTGACCTTTATGGAATACCGGGGTTTCCGGTGAGTTCAGGTACTTGGGCTTGTCGTCGCCCAGTACGCGGCCGCCGAAGGCGATGATTCGTCCGCGGGTGTCGCGGATCGGGAACATCACGCGATCGCGGAAGCGATCATAGCGCTTACCGGTTTCGGCGTTTTCGATCAGCAGGCCGGCTTCGATCATGGCCTTCTGTTGCAGGGTGTCGCTGCTCAGATGCTTGAGCAGGTTGTCCCAGCCTGGCGGCGCAAAGCCGAGGCCGAAATCCCGAGCGATCTCGCCGGTCAGGCCGCGGCCCTTGAGGTAATCCACCGCAGCCTTGCGCGATGGATGGCTCTTGAGTGCCTGCCGATAAAAATCAGCGGCGGCGGTGAGCAGTGGATACAGCGGCGAATCGGTCGGCTGACGCGGCTTGCGCTCGCGGCCGCTTTCTTCGCGGGGGATTTCCATGCCGGCGGCTTTGGCCAGATCTTCGACGGCCTGGGGGAAATCCAGGTTGTCGTGATCCATTAGAAAGCCGAGGGCGTTGCCGCCGGCGCCGCAACCGAAGCAGTAATAGAACTGCTTGTCGGGGCTGACGCTGAACGACGGGGTTTTCTCTTTGTGGAACGGGCAGCAGGCGGTGTAGTTCTTGCCGGCCTTCTTCAATTGCACGCGCGAGCTGACCACGTCGACAATGTCGGTGCGGTTCAGCAGGTCGTCAATGAAGCTCTGGGGAATCAGCCCGGCCATGGCGTTCTCGTCGTCTGCGCTGCAATAAATCCGTTGCGACAGCCTGTCGGACGCGGGCCATTGCTGGAAACGCACAAAAAGTGCGGCTCGACCGGTGTCGTCTGCGTGATCGCTGTCGGGAAGTGTATCTGCCGAAAATCCACTGACGTTAGTACCTATCAGTCTTCGACTATTTGAAAGTGTTGCGCTGAATCCGCTGACGGCCGGTTGTCGGCCTCGGATAGCTCAATAAAGCGGGCACGCATGCAGGTGCCTTGGGCTGATCGTCGTAAGAGGAATCAGTGGGTGTGCTCGTCAGTAGCCTTGAAAGGCTCGTCAGAAAAGACGTGCACCGCTGGCAAAAGAGCCAGGCCTGACGCGGTGAAGCAGATTTGTCTCGGTCGCATCTGCGGCGTCGACGGTGAAGCATCAAGCGTTTTACGCAAATGCCATTAGCCCGGCTGAGGGCCGGGCTTAGGCAAGAAGCTTGCTACGAACGTCTGTGGATTAGTACAGACGAACGGCGCGGCGCTGTTCGCGCTGAACTTTCTTGGCGTGACGCTTAACAGCGGCTGCTGCTTTGCGCTTACGCTCAGAAGTTGGCTTCTCGTAAAATTCGCGGCTACGAACTTCAGCCAGTACACCGGCTTTTTCGCAGGAGCGCTTGAAACGACGCAGAGCTACGTCGAAGGGTTCGTTCTCTTTTACTTTGACGGCTGGCATCCAGAGCTACCTTCATTCATTACCGGGGTCAACATCCTCGCGGCAAAAGAGCACTTGAAGACGTCGGTTTTTAAGGGTTGCGGATGTTAACCCCTCATCGCTCGGAATGCAAAGCCTCTGATCGAAAACCGCTGGTCGGGGCATCACGTGGCGACTATTATGCGCGCCTTCGAATTCAGCCTAAACAAGGCGCAAACCCATGCTAGTACTGGGATTAGAAACCTCCTGCGACGAAACCGGCGTCGCATTATATGACAGTGAGCGCGGTCTGCTGGCCGACGCGCTGTTCAGTCAGATCGACCTGCACCGCGTCTATGGCGGTGTGGTGCCGGAGCTGGCCTCGCGTGACCACGTCAAACGCATGCTGCCCTTGATCCGTCAGGTGTTGGCCGAGGCCGACTGTGTGCCGACCGAGATCGACGCAATCGCCTACACCGCAGGTCCTGGCCTGGTCGGCGCGCTGCTGGTGGGTGCATCCTGCGCGCAGGCGCTGGCGTTTGCCTGGGGCATTCCGGCGCTTGGCGTGCACCATATGGAAGGCCACTTGCTGGCGCCGATGCTGGAGCCGAAACCGCCGCAATTCCCGTTCGTCGCTTTGTTGGTTTCCGGTGGTCATACACAGCTGGTTCAGGTCGATGGCATTGGCCAGTACAGCCTGCTCGGCGAGACGCTCGACGACGCAGCGGGCGAAGCCTTCGACAAAACCGCAAAGATGATGGGCCTCAATTACCCCGGCGGGCCGGAAATCGCCAAGCTGGCCGAGAAGGGCGTCGCAGGACGTTTCACTTTTCCGCGTCCGATGTGTGATCGCCCAGGTCTGGACTTCAGCTTCAGCGGCTTGAAAACCTTCGCCCTCAACACGTGGCAGCAATGCGTCAGCGCCGGGGACGACGGTGAGCAAGCCCGTTGCGACATCGCGCTGGCGTTCCAGCAGGCTGTGGTGGAGACTTTGACCATCAAGTGCAAGCGCGCCCTGAAACAGGCGGGCATGAAGCGGCTGGTGATTGCCGGAGGCGTCAGCGCCAACAAGGCGTTGCGGGTTTCGCTGGAAAAGATGCTCGGCGATATGAAGGGCGATGTGTTCTATGCGCGCCCGGAGTTCTGCACCGACAATGGCGCGATGATCGCGTTTGCCGGTTGCCAGCGCCTGAAGGCCGGCCAGCAGGAAAGTCTGGCAATCACCGTGCAGGCACGCTGGCCAATGGAACAGTTGTCGGCGCTGTAATGAGCGACGCTCATGAACGGCAGTCAGAAATGCCGTTCGCGCCCGGCAAACAGGTCGCGTAGATTGCCGCGATGGCGCCAGACAATCAGCAAGGTCAGCGCGCTCATTGGCAGCAAGGCTTCCGGCTCTTGCCAGGCCAGCAACGGCAGGGTCAGTGGCGTGGCAATCAGCGCCGCCAGCGAGCTGGTGCGGGTCAGGTAGAACGTCAGCAGCCAGGCGCACACCGCCAGCAGCGCGGCGGGTGGATACAGGCCGAGCAGCATGCCGGCAGCAGTGGCAACGCCTTTGCCGCCACGAAAACGGAAGTACAGCGGGAACAGGTGACCGATCACGGCGCACACGCCAATCCAGGCCTGATCCTGCAGCGAAAGGCCCGCGCTCGAGGCGATCAGCACCGGCAGCAGGCCTTTGCACAGATCACCGAGTAGGGTCAGGATCGCCAGTTTGCGACCGGCCAGGCGCAGCATGTTGGTGGCGCCGGCATTACCCGAGCCACTCATTCGCGGATCCGGATTTCCGGTCAGGCGGCTGAGCAAAATGGCAAAGGACAGCGAGCCGAGCAGGTAGGCGAGAATCGCCAGTAACCAAAACATGCTAACTATTCCGGGCGAGGACGCCCTGATTCTAACGGCGCATCGCGCCCTTGTCGTGCAGCGGAGAGAAGTGCTTGGACAGAGTGTTTATCGAGGGCCTGGAAGTCGACACCGTGATCGGTGCCTACGACTGGGAGCGTGGCATCCGTCAGTGCCTGCGTCTTGATCTGAGCTTCGCCTGGGACAATCGCCCGGCTGCCGCCGGTGACGACCTGACCCTGGCGCTCGATTACGCCAGTGTTTCCACGCGCATTCAGGCCTTCGCCGAGCAGGCGCAGTTCCAGTTGGTCGAAACCTTTGCCGAGCGTCTGGTTGAAGTGCTCATGGCCGAATTCAAGATCACCTGGGTGCGGCTGAAACTGACCAAACCGGGCGCGGTGCCGGCCGCCAAGGGTGGTGTGGGTGTGGAGATCGAGCGCGGATGTCGCTGACTCAGGTCTACCTCGGGCTCGGTAGCAATATCGAGCGCGAAACCCATTTGCGCGCAGGTCTCGATGCGCTGGCCAAATTTCTGGTGGATATCCGTTGTTCGGCGGTGTTCGAGAGCCAGCCGGTGGGCATCAAGAGCGGGCCGTTCTTCAATTTCGTGGTCTCGGCCTACACCGATCTGCCGTTGATGGAGCTCGATCGCCGCTTGAAATTCATCGAGGCGGATAACGGTCGATATGCGCCGGATCGCAAGGGCTTGCCGCTGGATATCGACGTGCTGCTGTATGGCGATCTGGTGGGTAATTTCGACGGATTGGTACTGCCGCGTGCGGAAATTCTGAAAAATGCCTTTGTGCTGTGGCCGCTGTCGTTGATTGCGCCGGAGCGGGTGCATCCGGGGGTGGGCCAAAGCTTTGCGACGTTGTGGGCCGAGGCGCAGATTGATCAGGAGTTGGCGCCGGTTGCATTCGAATGGAATGGGCAGCAATTGACTCCGTCGAATCTTTAAAGCAAAAGATCGCAGCCTTCGGCAGCTCCTATAGAGGAATTTGCGTTTCCCTGGAGCTGCCGAAGGCTGCGATCTTTCGCTCTTGCTTCAGGCGTTGTCTTTGTAGATTTTCAATGCTTTCAACCGTTCCCGCTTCAGCGCTTCGCCCAGTTCCGGTCCCTTGAATCCCTGCTCCAGCAACGGCTGAACCGCCACTTCCCGCGCGGCTTGCGCCGCTCCGCGCAAATAGTCCGCCTGTGGATAACTGCGCTGCTCCAGGCCCTCGCGGCCACGGGCATCCATCTCGCACGCGGCGATAAACTCTTCGAATCGCTGCGGCCGCCGATAGATATCGAAACTCTGCAGCAACTCCAGCAGCGTTGAAGCTTTCAACTCCAGCGCCCGGTGCCCATGGGTGTGATACTGGCCGACCAGCAGCGCCAGTTCCTGACAGTCCTTGGGGACCTTGAAGCGCTCGTTGACCGCTTTGATCAGCTTCAGCCCGGTGTGCTCATGGGCGATATGCCGAGGCCATTCGTCTTCCGGCGTCAGGCCTTTGCCCAAGTCGTGCAGCAGGCAGGCCCAGCGCACCGTCAGTGGTTGTTTGTGCAGGGCTGACTGCTCCAGCACGCTCAGGGTGTGCAGGCCTGTGTCGATTTCCGGGTGGTGAGTCTCTGGCTGCGGCACGCCGAACAAGGCGTCGACTTCCGGCATTAGCTCTTTGAGTGCGCCACAGTCGCGCAAGACCTGAATGAACACCTGCGGGTGGTCTTCCAGCAGTGCCCGGGAAATCTCCTTCCAGCTACGTTCGGCAGTCAGCGCCTGTAATTCGCCGGACTCGCTGAGCTGACGCATCAGGTCCATTGTCTCGTCGGCGACCGTAAAGCCCAATCCTGCGTAGCGTGCAGCAAAACGGGCAACGCGCAGCACTCGCAACGGATCTTCGGCGAACGCCGGGGAAACATGGCGCAGGATTCGCGCTTCAAGATCGCGCTGACCATGGTACGGATCGGTCAGGTTGAGCTGATCGTCCTCGGCCATGGCATTGATCGTCAGGTCGCGGCGAATCAGGTCTTCTTCAAGCGTGACTTCGGGACTTGCGTAGAAAGTGAAACCGCCGTAACCGCGACCGCTTTTGCGCTCTGTGCGGGCGAGGGCGTATTCCTCACCGGTTTTGGGGTGCAGAAACACCGGAAAATCCGCGCCGACCGGGCGGAATCCCTTGGCGAGCATTTCTTCAGTGGTCGCGCCGACCACGACCCGGTCGATGTCAGTGACCGGCAACCCCAACAGGCGATCACGTACTGCGCCGCCAACCTTGTAAACCTGCATAAAAAACCTCCGTTAGTCCGACAGGATAACCCTTGCGTCAGACTTTCGGAGGCCAGAACCGGATCAAAGATGAATCACGGCCAGGTCGAGCCGGCCGTAATCGCCTTCGCTGTGTTCACTGCGCGGCGGCACATGGTGGGTTTTCATGATCTGGTCGCCCTGCAGGGTTTCCAGATGAATGTCAAAACCCCATAACCGGTGCAAGTGCTTGAGCACTTCATCGGTGGAGTCGCCCAGCGGTTTGCGGTCGTGCTGCTGGTGACGCAGGGTTAGCGAGCGATCGCCGCGCCGGTCGATGCTGTAGATCTGCACGTTCGGTTCACGATTGCCGAGGTTGTACTGCGCTGCCAGGGTTTCACGGATGATCCGGTAGCCGCCTTCGTCATGGATGGCCGGCACCAGCAGGTCATCTTTCTGGTCATCATCAAGAATGCTGAACAGCTTCAGATCGCGGATCACCTTGGGCGACAGGTACTGCAGGATGAAGCTTTCATCCTTGAAGCTGCTCATGGCGAACTTGATGGTCGACAGCCAGTCGGAACCGGCGATGTCCGGGAACCAGCGGCGATCCTCTTCGGTAGGCTCTTCGCACATGCGCCGAATGTCGCGGTACATGGCGAAACCCAACGCATACGGGTTGATGCCGCTGTAGTACGGACTGTCGAAACCCGGTTGGAATACCACGCTGGTGTGCGAGGTAAGGAACTCCATCATGAAACCGTCGGTGACCAGGCCTTCGTCGTACAAATCATTCATCAGCGTGTAATGCCAGAACGTTGCCCAGCCTTCGTTCATCACCTGAGTCTGGCGCTGTGGATAGAAATACTGGGCGATTTTGCGCACGATACGCACGATCTCGCGCTGCCACGGCTCCAGCAGCGGTGCGTGTTTCTCAATGAAATAGAGGATGTTTTCCTGCGGCTCGGCCGGGAAGCGGGCGTTGTCCTTGTCGCTGTATTTGTCCGCGCCCTTGGGAATGGTGCGCCACAGATCATTGATCTGCTTCTGCAGATGCTCTTCGCGATCCTTCTGCCGCCGGCGCTCTTCTTCGGCGGAAATCGGATACGGACGCTTGTAGCGGTCGACGCCGTAATTCATCAAGGCATGGCAGGAATCGAGCAGATCTTCCACGGCGTCGATGCCGTGGCGTTCCTCGCACTGCATGATGTACTGCTTGGCGAATACCAGGTAATCGATGATCGAACTGGCGTCGGTCCAGGTGCGGAACAGGTAATTGCCCTTGAAGAAGCTGTTGTGGCCATAGCAGGCATGGGCCACCACCAACGCCTGCATGCAGATGGTATTTTCTTCCATCAGATAGGCGATGCACGGATCGGAGTTGATCACGATCTCGTAGGCCAGGCCCATCTGCCCGCGACTGTAGGATTTCTCTGTGCTGAGGAAGTGTTTGCCGTAGGACCAGTGGTGATAGCCCAGCGGCATGCCCACCGAGGCATAGGCGTCCATCATCTGCTCGGCGGTGATCACTTCGATCTGGTTGGGATAGGTGTCCAGAGCATAGCGGGCCGCGATCCGGGCGATTTCGCGGTCGTAGGTCTGGATCAGCTCGAATGTCCATTCGGAGCCGGTGGAAATCGGTTGGCGTTTCTGCTCTTTGGCGGTCATGTCACTAACCTGCGCTGGAAGAGTTCACGGAAGACCGGATAGATATCTCCGGCCGAGACCAGTTGCTGCTGGGCAAACGTGTCAGAGAAGGCTTCGGCGATGCGTTCGTATTCGTACCACAGGGCCTGATGTTCGCGCGGGGTGATCTCCACATAAGTGTAGTACTGCACAAACGGCATGATCTGGTTGATCAGGATGTCACGGCAGATCGGCGAATCGTCGTTCCAGTTGTCGCCGTCGGAGGCCTGAGCGGCGTAGATGTTCCACTCATTGCTCGGATAGCGCTCGGCCATGATTTCCTGCATCAGCTTCAGGGCGCTCGAAACAATGGTACCGCCGGTCTCACGAGAATAGAAAAACTCCTCCTCGTCCACCTCTCGGGCGCTGGTGTGGTGACGGATGAACACCACGTCAATTTTGTCGTAGTTACGCTTGAGAAACAGGTACAGCAAGATGAAAAAGCGCTTGGCGATGTCCTTGGTCGCCTGCGTCATCGAACCGGAAACGTCCATCAGGCAGAACATCACTGCTTTGGAACTGGGGTTGGGTTGCTTGACCAGCAAGTTGTATTTCAAATCGAAGGTGTCGAGGAACGGCACCCGGTGAATGCGCGCGCTGAGTTTCTCGATTTCAGCTTCGAGTTCCTGAATATCGCCGAAGTTGTCCGGTTCTTCGCGCTTGAGCCGTGCCAGCTCTTCCTTGGCTTCGCGCAGTTTCGCGCGGCTGCTGCCGGACAGGGCGATACGACGCGCATGAGCCGAGCGCAAGGTGCGAATGATATTGATGCGTGAGGGGTTACCTTCGTTGCTGATCCCGGCGCGGACGGTTTTGAACGTGTCGGTGCCGGTCAGGTTGCGTTTGACCAGATTCGGCAGTTCCAGGTCTTCGAACATGAACTCGAGGAATTCTTCCTGGGTGATCTGGAAGACGAACTCGTCCATGCCTTCGCCGGAGTTGCCGGCCTTGCCCGGACCGCGCCCGCCACCGCCTCCCGGGGGACGAGCGATATGTTCGCCGGCAGTAAATTCCTTGTTGCCGGGATGCACCACGGTCTGTTTGCCGCCGCGACCATGGTGAAGCACCGGTTCGTCGATGTCGCGACCGGGAATGCTGATCTGCTCGCCGTGCTCCATATCCGTGATGGAGCGGCGGCTGACTGCCTCTTCGACAGCCTTCTTGATGTGGTCACGGTAACGCCGCAGAAAACGCTGGCGGTTCACCGTGCTCTTGTTCTTGCCATTGAGGCGTCGGTCGATCACATAGCTCATAAGGCCCCTCCGGGGAGCTTCAAGTTTCGAGCTGCAAGCTGCAAGTAGAAGCGAATGCCCGTGTTTTCGGGTTCACGCGCTTCGTTCTTGCAGCTTGTGGCTTATAGCTTGCAGCTGCCTCACTGCGACTTGCGGACCCGCAGGTACCATTCGGACAGCAGGCGTACCTGTTTATCGGTATAGCCACGTTCAACCATTCGCGTAACGAAGTCGTTGTGTTTCTGCTGATCCTCCTTGCTGGCCTTGGCGTTGAAACTGATGACGGGCAGCAGGTCTTCGGTGTTGGAGAACATTTTCTTCTCGATGACCACCCGCAGTTTTTCGTAGCTGAGCCAGGTCGGGTTCTTGCCGTTGTTGTTGGCCCGGGCGCGCAGAACGAAGTTGACGATCTCGTTGCGGAAATCCTTCGGATTGCTGATCCCGGCCGGTTTCTCGATTTTCTCCAGTTCTTCGTTCAGCGCCACGCGGTTGAGAATCTCGCCGGTCTCCGGGTCGCGATACTCCTGATCCTGAATCCAGAAATCCGCATACAGCACGTAGCGGTCGAAGATGTTCTGACCGTATTCGCTGTAGGACTCCAGATAAGCGGTCTGGATTTCCTTGCCGATGAACTCGATGTAGCGCGGCGCCAGGTATTCCTTCAGATAGCGCAGGTAACGTTCGCGGGTTTCGGCCTGGAACTGTTCCTGTTCGATCTGTTGTTCAAGCACATAGAGCAGGTGCACCGGGTTGGCGGCGATTTCATGCGGGTCGAAGTTGAACACCTTGGAGAGGATCTTGAAGGCGAAGCGGGTCGACAGGCCGTTCATGCCTTCGTCGACACCGGCCGAATCGCGATACTCCTGAATCGACTTGGCCTTCGGATCGGTGTCCTTGAGGTTTTCACCGTCGTAGACGCGCATCTTCGAATAGATGTTGGAGTTTTCCGGCTCCTTGAGGCGCGACAGCACGGTGAATTGCGCAAGCATTTTCAAGGTGTCCGGTGCGCAGTGCGCCTTGGACAAGGAACTGTTGAACAGGAGTTTGTCGTAGATCTTCACTTCATCGCTGACGCGCAGGCAGTACGGCACTTTGACGATGTAGATCCGGTCGATGAACGCCTCGTTGTTCTTGTTGTTGCGGAAGGTGTGCCACTCCGACTCGTTGGAGTGAGCCAGCAAAATCCCGGTGAACGGAATCGCGCCGAGGCCTTCGGTACTGTTGTAGTTACCTTCTTGAGTAGCGGTCAGTAATGGGTGCAGCACCTTGATCGGCGCCTTGAACATTTCGACGAATTCCATCAAGCCCTGGTTGGCTCGGCACAGCGCACCAGAGTAGCTGTAGGCATCGGCGTCGTTCTGCGGGAATTCTTCGAGCTTGCGGATATCGACCTTGCCGACCAGCGCCGAGATGTCCTGGTTGTTCTCGTCACCGGGTTCGGTCTTGGCCACCGCAATCTGATTGAGGATCGACGGGTAAAGCTTGACCACGCGGAACTGACTGATGTCGCCGCCGAATTCGGCCAGACGCTTGGTCGCCCAGGGCGACATGATGGTGTTCAGGTAGCGTCGTGGAATGCCGAAATCTTCCTCGAGGATCGCGCCATCTTCAGTGGCGTTGAACAGACCCAAAGGTGATTCGAAGACCGGCGAGCCTTTGATGGCGTAGAAAGGCACTTTCTCCATCAGCTGTTTCAGCTTCTCGGCCAGGGACGATTTACCGCCGCCGACGGGGCCGAGCAGATAAAGAATCTGTTTCTTCTCTTCCAGGCCTTGGGCAGCGTGGCGGAAATACGAGACGATCTGGTCGATGCATTCTTCCATCCCGTGGAAGTCTTCAAAGGCCGGATAGCGGCGGATCACCTTGTTGGAGAAGATGCGCGACAGCCTCGAATTGGTCGAAGTGTCGAGCAGTTCCGGTTCGCCGATCGCCATCAATAGACGCTCGGCGGCGGAAACGTAGGCGCTGCGATCGTTTTTGCACAGCTCCAGGTACTCCTGCAGAGAGAGTTCTTCCTGGCGTGTGGATTCGAAGCGTTGTTGGAAGTGGCTAAAGATACTCATGACGTCACCTCGCTCGATACGTGGAGCCGACGCCGGATCACTCAGTCGATGCTGGCAGCAGTCGCTGTGGCAGCTGCTGTTTACCCCCCAGAATTCTCCCACGGTCGACAAACCGCGAAAGCTACTCCCGATGATCCGCGCGCCGGTGTACCGGCTCTCCCCTGATTTGGATGGCCTGCGCTTAAGGATAGTTGGGAATTCGAGAGGTAAAGGCGAGATACGTAATTAGTTGTGGCAGACCGTTCGTCTGCCGCGCGCAGGCCCACGGCAGCCGGGGCCTGCGCTGCGCAAAAAAATTATTCGGCGGTGCCTTGCGCGGTTTCCGACGGATAAGTCGTACGCCACAGCTCAAAGCCGCCGTCCATGCTGTAAACATCGGAGAAACCTTGGCTGGCCAGATAGGCGGCTGCGCCCTGACTGGAGTTGCCGTGATAGCAAACCACGACGGTCGGTGCATCAAGGTCGGCGCCTTGAATGAAAGCGTGCAGTGAGTGGTTGTCGAGATGCTTCGAACCGCTGATGTGCAGCGCGGCGAAGGTCGCTGGATCGCGTACGTCAACCACAACGGCGCCTTGTTCACGCAGGGCCTGCGCCTGTTCCGGGGGGATTCGTTTGAATTCGCTCATGGCGGGTTCCTGTAGCTCAACTGAAAGTGCAGTCTAACGCGGCGCGTCGACTGGCGAAGATTCGGGGATAAGTGGCGCAACCGTGTGGGCAATCCCGCCGTGCTCGTCGCATTTACATGACAGACGTTCGCCGCTGTCGACGTTCATCAGCGTCAGGCTGCCGCCCCATACGCATCCGGTGTCCAGCGCGGAAATGCCCGGCTCGTGGATATTGCCCTCGAGCGCAGCCCAGTGACCGAAGATGATGCGCAGGCCCTTGGTCTTGCGCTCCTTGTGCTGAAACCATGGCTTGTAGCCGGGCGGGGCGCTGTCGAGGCCTTCCTTGCTTTTGAGGTCAAGCTTGCCTTCGGCGGTGCAAAAGCGCATGCGCGTGAAGTAATTGGTGATCACCCGCAGACGATCAATGCCTTTGAGGTCGTTGTCCCATTTCGCCGGTTCATTGCCGTACATACCGTCAAGGTAGGCGGGGAATACGTTGTCGTCACGCAGGGCGGTCTCGACTTCGGCGGCGCACTTCAACGCACGGCGCAGCGACCATTGCGGCGGGATGCCAGCATGGACCATCGCAACATCGCGTGTTTCGTCGTAATGCATCAGCTTTTGCTGGCGCAGCCATTCCATCAGTTGCGGCCCATCGGGGGCCTCGATGATTTCGCGCAGTGTGTCGCTTTTCTTCAGGCGCTCGATCTTCTTCGCGGCTGCCAGCAGGTGCAGGTCGTGATTGCCCAGCACGCAGACCAGTGATTCCCGCATGCCATAGAGAAAGCGCAGGGTTTCCAACGACTGCGGGCCACGATTGACCAGGTCGCCGACCAGCCACAGCCGATCAAGCGACGGGTCGAACGCGACTTGCTTGAGCAGGCACTCGAGCGGCTCGAGGCAGCCTTGCAGGTCGCCGACGGCATACGTCGTCATCAGTGCAGGGCTCCGGGTACGGCGAGGCGAAACGGTTTGATCGTCGCGTCGAAACGTTTGCCGTCATCAGAAAGCATCTGATAGGTGCCCTGCATGGTGCCGACCTTGGTGGTCATTACCGTGCCGCTGGTATACGTGTGGCTTTCGCCGGCGGCGATCAGCGGCTTCTGGCCGACGACGCCTTCACCGCGTACTTCTTCGACATGGCCGTCACCATCGGTAATCACCCAGTGCCGGGAGAGAAGCTTGGCCGCAAGCTTGCCGTTGTTCTGCACGGTGATGGTGTAGGCGAAGGCGAAACGGTCGTGTTCGGGTTGCGATTGGTCTGGCAGATAGCGGGTGACGACGCTGACATCGACCTGATAACGGGAATCGGACATGCAAGAAGGCCTTAACGAAGCGGAACGCGGGGCGTAGCTGATGGGGAATCAGTCTAGGCAAGTATCGGGCAGTAAACCAGAGTGGTGTGCTGCCCGATAGCGTTCATCGCGAGTCAGTCGGCGGCAGGAGTGGCCGGGACCTGTATCGCGAGCTGGTCGGCCAGGCGCACGAATGCGGCCAGATCCAGTTGCTCGGGACGCAGGCTGCCATCGACGCCAGCGGCTTCGATCTCGGCATTGCTGAGCAATTGCTTGAGGGTATTGCGCAGGGTTTTGCGGCGCTGGTTGAAGGCTTCGCGCACCACGCGCTCCAGCAACTTGTGGTCCTTGGCCGGGTGCGGCAGCACCGCGTGGGGCACCAGACGAACGATTGCCGAGTCGACTTTCGGCGGTGGATTGAATGCGCCCGGGCCGACGTTGAACAGATGTTCCACGCGGCAGTGGTACTGAACCATGATCGACAGACGACCCCAGTCACCGCCACCCGGGCCTGCAGCCAGACGCTCGACCACTTCTTTCTGCAGCATGAAGTGCATGTCACGAATGATGCCAGCGTTGTTCAGCAGGTGAAAAATCAATGGCGTGGAGATGTTGTACGGCAGGTTGCCAACCACCCGCAGGCTGTTTGGCGCGGCGTTCAGCGAATTGAAGTCGAACTTCAGCGCATCACCCTGATGCAGGTTGAAATTGCTCATGCCGGCAAACTGCTGATTGAGGATCGGGATCAGATCCTTGTCGAGTTCCACTACGTCGAGTTGCGCGCCGGAGCCGAGCAGGCCCTGCGTCAGAGCACCCTGACCGGGGCCGATTTCCAGCAGGCGGTCGTCAGCCTTGGCATGGATGGAGCGCAGGATGCGGTCGATAACGCCGGCATCGTGCAGGAAGTTCTGACCAAAGCGTTTGCGCGCCTTGTGTTGGTATTGCTCGTTCATAAACGGGTCTCGGCCATCTGGTAGGCGGTTTCCAGGGCGACTTGCAGGCTGCCGGTGTCGATCCTGCCGCTGCCGGCCAGATCCAGGGCGGTGCCATGGTCGACCGAGGTGCGGATGATCGGCAGGCCCAGCGTCACGTTGACGGCAGCGCCGAAGCCTTTGTACTTGAGCACGGGCAAGCCCTGGTCGTGGTACATCGCCAGCACTGCGTCGCAGTGCTCCAGATATTTGGGGGTAAACAGAGTGTCGGCAGGCAGCGGGCCACGAAGGTCCATGCCCTCGCCGCGCAGGCGCTCTAATGTCGGTTCGATGATGTCGATTTCTTCATGGCCCAGGTGGCCGCCTTCACCGGCATGCGGGTTGAGACCGCAGACCAGGATGCGTGGCCGGGCGATGCCGAATTTGTCTTGCAGGTCGGCGTGCAGGATTCGCGTGACGCGCTCCAGCCGCTCCGGGGTGATCGCGTCGGCAATCTCGCGCAGAGGCAGATGCGTGGTGACCAGCGCCACGCGCAAACCGCGAGTGGCCAGCATCATCACTACCTGCGCGGTGTGCGTCAGGTCGGCGAGAAATTCTGTGTGTCCGGAGAACGCGATACCCGACTCGTTGATGACGCCTTTGTGTACCGGCGCAGTGATCATCCCGACGAAATCGCCGTTCAGGCAGCCGTTGCCGGCGCGGGTCAGGGTTTCGAGGACGAACGCCGCGTTAGCCTTGTCCAATTGCCCTGCGACTACCGGTGCGCTGAGCGGCGTGTCCCAGACGTACAGGCTGTTGGCCGGCGCTGGAACATCTGGCCACTGCCCCGGCGCGACATCCAGCAGGTTGACGGCCAGCCCCAGTTGCGCGGCCCGCTCAAGGAGCAGGTCGCGGCTGGTAATGGCTATCAGGGGATGTGGCTGGGCTTGCGAGGCGAGCAGCAGGCACAGGTCGGGACCGATGCCGGCCGGTTCGCCGGGTGTCAGCGCGAAACGCTTGGGTTTCACTGCGCTGCCTGGTCTGCACCAGGGAGTTTGATCTCTACGTACGCTTCGTCACGGATCTGACGCAGCCAGGTTTGCAGCTCTTCGTCGTATTTGCGGTTACGCAGTACGGTCATGGCTTGCTGCTCACGGGCCTGTTCGGTGCCGTCAGTGGCGCGACGGCCAAGGACTTCCAGCACGTGCCAGCCGTATTGGGTCTGGAATGGCTTGGACAGCTGACCTTGTGGGGTCGAAGCCATCACTTCGCGGAATTCCGGTACCAGCACGTTCGGGTCGATCCAGTTCAGGTCGCCGCCGTTAAGGGCGGAACCCGGATCTTCCGAGTAGTTTTTCGCCAGTTCGGCAAAGTCTTCCCCAGCGGTGATGCGGTCATACAACGATTGCACCAGCGCCTTGGTCTTGGCTTCGTCGCGGATCGGGCTTGGCTTGACCAGGATGTGACGCACATGAACTTCGTCGCGCATCTGCGCTTCGCCGCCACGTTTGCCCAGCAGCTTCAGAATGATGAAGCCGCCCGGTGTACGCGCAGGCTGAGTAATGTCGCCGACCGCCATGCTGCTCAGCTCACGATCGAACGGAGGTGGCAGTTGTGCGGCTTTACGCCAGCCCATGTCACCGCCTTCCAGCGCGTTGTCGCTGCCGGATTTGGCCACGGCCATCTGACCGAAGTCAGCGCCTTGCTTGAGCTGTTGGTAAACATCCATGGCCTGACGATAAGCGCTCTGAATCGCTTCAGAGTTGGCGCTTTCCGGGGTCGGAATCAGGATGTTGGCCAGGTGCAGTTCTTCGGACAGTTGCATCTTGCCGAGGTCGGAGGCGAGGAAGTTCTTCACTTCCTGCTCTGAAACCTGAATGCGCTCGGCCACACGACGCTGACGCACACGGCTGATGATCATTTCGCGTTTGATCTGATCACGGGCGTCGTCATAGTTCAGGCCATCGCGAGCCAGCGCAGCACGGAACTGATCAACAGTCATGTTGTTGCGTTGGGCGATGGTGCCGACAGCCTGGTTCAACTCTTCGTCAGTGATGCGGATGCCCGAGCGTTCGCCGATCTGCAGTTGCAGGTTTTCGACGATCAGGCGCTCGAGCACCTGCTGATCGAGCACGCCCGGAGGCGGCAGACCGCCACCGCGCTTGGCGATGGTCTGCTGAACTTCGTGAACGCGCTGGTCCAGTTGGCTCTGCATGACCACGTCGTTATCGACGATCGCCACCACTTTATCGATGGACTGTACGGCGGCGTTGGCCGCCGTACCCAGGAACAACGCGCCCAGCAGCAACGGGCGCAGACAATCAGAAAGCTTGGTCTTCACGTTCACGATAACCTTGAATGCCTTTGTCGAGGAAGCTCTCTACCTTGGCGCCAGTCAGGCCGCCGAGTCCCTTCAGAACAATTTGGAGGAAGACGCCATGGTCGCCTTTTTCGTTTTGCGGAGCTTCCTGGCTGAACTCGTCATAGGAAACCCAGTAACGGTTGATCAGGCGCAGTTTCCAGCAGCAGTTGTCGTATTCGAAACCACCGAAAGCTTCCAGCGTGCGGTTGCGGTTGTAGTCGTACTGCCAGCGGCTGATGGCGTTCCACTGCGGAACGATCGGCCAGATGACCGAGAAATCATGCTGCTGGATCTTGTAGTAGTCCTTCACGTAGCCAGGTTGGCCCGGGGTGCCGTAGTCGCCGCCACCTACCGACCATTTACCGGTGTTCTGGTCATAACGAACCTGGTCATTACGGTAGCGATAACCAACGTTGATGACTTTGTTCGGATTGTCTTCCGGCTGATAGTGGAACATCGCACTGCCGGAGCGTGGGCTGCGGCTGTCCGGGTCCCAGTTGTAGTCGGCAGTGGTGCGCCAATCGCGGTTCCAGCGGTATTCGTATTCCAGCGCGTATGGCGAAACGTCGGACTTCGCGTCATCACGATCGTTGAAAGCGATACCCGGCAGTTGAACCTTGCGATCCTTGAAGTACAGAGCCTGGCCGACGCTGATGCGCTGACGCTCGAAACCGTTGTCTTCAATCCAGCGACTGGTAACGCCCAGCGACAGTTTGTTCTCGTCGCCGACACGGTCGGCGCCGGAGAAGCGGTTGTCGCGGAACAGCGAGGCGTAGTTGAAGGTGTATTCGCTGGTGTCGAAAACCGGAATGTCTTCCTGATCAACCTCAGGTACATAGAGATAGAACAGGCGTGGTTCCAGGGTCTGACGGTAGTTCTTGCCGAAATACGAGGTGTTGCGGTCGAAGTACAGGCCACCATCGATGCTGGCGATCGGTACGCCACGGTTCTGGTTGCTGTCGAACTCGCCGTTGAGCTTTCTCTGTTCTGCGGTCATCGCATCGATCTGCGATTTGCCGGTGTTGTCCAGATCAAGCTGATACTGCGTGTACTGGTACTTCAGCGATGGCTTGAGGAAACCATACGTCCAGTTCATCGGCAGGCTGACGCCCGGCTTCAGATTCAAACGATCGCCGTTGGCGCGAGCCAGGCCAGTGATGTTGTTGTCCAGGCGCGACTCGGTAGTGATGCCGTCTTCCTGTACAAACGTGCCGCTACGCAGGTCGCGATCAAAGCGAACCAACTCGGTCTCGTAATCGAAGTTCAGCCCTTCCGGGTGATACGGCAGCTGACCATTGAAGGTGATCTGCGGCAGACGGCCATACGGTGTGATGTTCGAAACGGTCGCCAGTTGATACTGCTGAGCGTTGAGGCGTGCAGTGTAGCTGTCGCCACGATAAGTGACCGAGCCCTGCTGGTTGACGAAGTCGTCGCTCTTGACGCCGATCTGGTCGGTTTGCAGATCCTGGAAGTAATACGGATCGCTGATCTTGGTGTAGTCAACCTGGGTCAGCACGCGGGAGTCGAGACCGCCCTTGTGCTGCCAGTTGTACATGTAGCGAGTCTCGTTGTAGTCGGACTGACGCTTGCGATCATCGTCCTCGTCGTTGAGATACGAGGCACCGAACTGCCCTTCGCTCGACTTGGTCAAGTAACGGAACTCACCCTCCACCAGCATGCCGCGCTTGCTCATGTAACGCGGGTACAACGTGGCGTCGTAGTTTGGCGCCAGGTTGAAGTAGTACGGAGTAACCAGCATGAAGCCGGTGTCGCTGCCCGAGCCGATGGTCGGCGGCAGGAAGCCGGACTGGCGACGGTCGTCGATCGGGAAGTAGATGTACGGGGTGTACAGAATCGGAATGTCTTTGACGCGCAACGTCACGTTGGTCGCGGTACCGAAACCGGTCGCCGGGTTCAAGGTGATGTTGTTGCCCTTGAGCTGCCAGGCGTTGCTGTTCGGTTCGCACGTGGTGTACGTGCCGTCCTTCAAGCGGATGATCGCGTTTTCGGCACGCTTGGCATATAGCGCGTTACCGCGGATGCGCGATTTGTGCATCACGTATTCGGCGTTGTCGACCTTGGCTTCACCGGTGTCGAGCTGCACATCGGCGTGGTCGCCGACGATCAGCGCGCCGTTGTCGCGGATGCGCACGTTGCCGGCCAGTTCGCCACGGCTTTCGGCCTGATACAGGTTGGCCTCGTCGGCCTCGACCTGCATGCTGCCCTGACGCATGACCACGTCACCGGCGAGGCTGGCGACCTGGGTGTCCTGCTCATAACGCGACGCTTTGGCACCGATGAAGGTCGGCGCGTCACTTTTATTCGTCTTGTCATTCATGCCAGGACGAATCGGTTCGATATAGGAACCAGAGCAGTAAGGACCGGTCTCGGCCAATTGGGCGGCGGTGAGCTTCTCGCGCGGAACCCAGTCGAGGTGACTGTAGTCTTCGCTACGGGATTTCAGGCCGCGGCCCTTGGACTCGGTGACCAGTGCGGTTTTTGCACCGGTCTCTGCGCCGGAACCGTTGTCGGCCGGGGCCTCGCCAGCAGAGCTGACGGCACTGCCGTCATGCACCGGGCGCGGCGGCAATGCCGCGGCGGGCGACTTGGGCGCACAGTCCCAGCCACCCGTAGCCGAGACGGAGCAGTCATACTGCTCGGCGGCAACAACGAATTGACTGGCCAGAGGTTGCATAGCCAGCAGACTGCCGGTTACCAACAACGGAAATTTTTTACGAAACGCGGGGGATTTCAATGCCATCTTATTAGTCCGGGCTTCCTGCGTGCCATCTGCCCGCGGTGTGGGCCGCACGCCTCTCGATGGTCTGAAAAAGATGCTGGATAATAAAGCATGACCCGCTTGACGGCTAGCGCCGTCGGAGACCCTTGCAATGCCTGACCAAGATGTACGCTTGCAACACCTGAAAGTTTGGCTCGATGAGCAGTTGGCAAAGCTGTTTGCCGAGCAGGGCTGGGGCACCGTGCCCCCGGCCACGTTGACCGCGGCCAGCAGCGACGCGAGTTTCCGCCGCTACTTCCGCTGGGAGGGCGATGGTCGCAGCTTCGTCGTGATGGACGCGCCGCCCCCCCAGGAAAACTGCAAACCGTTCGTGGATATCGCTTTTTTGCTGGCGAAATCCGGAATTAATGTGCCGAAAATTTACGCCGAAGACCTCGATCGCGGTTTTCTTTTGCTCAATGACCTGGGCAACAAGACCTATCTCGACGTGATCGATGGCGAAAATGCCGACGCGTTATTCCACGATGCCCTGCAAGCGCTGTTGGCTTTTCAACAGTTGCCGATGGTTGCGCCGTTGCCCAGTTACGACGTCGCCTTGTTGCGTCGCGAGCTTGAGTTGTTCCCCGACTGGTACGTCAAGCGCGAGCTGGGCGTCGAGTTCGATGCGGCCCAGCAGCAACAATGGCAGCACATCAGCGAGTTGCTGATCGACAGCGCGCTGGCGCAGCCGAAAGTGCTGGTGCACCGCGACTACATGCCGCGCAACCTGATGCTCAGCGAGCCCAACCCCGGCGTGCTGGACTTCCAGGACGCGGTTTACGGCCCGGTGACCTACGACGTGACCTGCCTGTTCAAGGATGCTTTCCTCAGCTGGCCGGAAGAACGTGTACGCGGCTGGCTGGAAAGTTACTGGCAGCAGGCCTCGGCACTGGACATTCCGGTGCAGGCCGATTTCGAAGACTTCCTGCGCGCCAGCGACCTGATGGGCGTGCAGCGTCACCTCAAAGTCATCGGCATCTTCGCGCGTATCTGCCACCGCGATGGCAAGCCACGCTATCTGGCCGACGTGCCGCGCTTCTTCTCCTATATAGAAGCAGTGATCGCACGCCGTCCTGAACTGGCGGAACTGCAAGCGCTGTTCAGCAGCTTGCGTGCTGGAGCGACGGCATGAAGGCAATGATTCTGGCAGCGGGCAAAGGCGAGCGCATGCGCCCGCTGACCCTGACTACGCCGAAACCGCTGGTGCGTGCCGCTGGCGTGCCGCTGATCGAGTTTCACCTGCGCGCCCTCGCGGCCGCAGGCTTCAACGAAATTGTCATCAACCACGCCTGGCTCGGTCAGCAGATCGAGGATCATCTGGGCGACGGTTCGCGTTTCGGCCTGAGCATCCAGTACTCGCCGGAAGGCGAGCCGCTGGAAACCGGTGGCGGGATTTTCCGCGCGCTGCCGTTACTTGGTGACGATGCGTTTCTGGTGGTCAACGGCGACATCTGGACCGATTACGACTTCAGCGTGCTGCACCAGCCGATCAATGGCCTGGCGCATCTGGTGCTGGCAGACAATCCGGCGCATCACCCGAAAGGCGACTTCACTCTCATCGACGGCAAAGTGCAGGACGGTGAGCCTGATGCGGCGACCCTGACCTACAGCGGCATCGCCGTGCTGCATCCGCAGTTGTTCGACGGTTGCAGCGATGGCGCGTTCAAGCTTGCGCCGCTGCTACGCAACGCCATGGCCAAAGGTGAAGTGACGGGCGAGCTGTTGAAGGGGCATTGGGTAGATGTTGGTACCTACGAGCGTCTGGCCGAAGCCGAAGCCTTGATAGAAGCGAGTCGCTGAGATGCTGTGGCCAGGGACTCTGATTGGAGCCGGAGTGGGGTACGCGATTGCCAGCATTCCGGGGGCCATGCTTGGGGCGTTGTTGGGGCAGGCGCTGGATCGGCGCTTGCACTTGCAGAGCTGGGGACATTTACGCGAGAAGCTCGGCGGCCGGCCGATGCTGCGCAACGACGAACTGCTGTTCGTGTTGCTCGGGCGTCTGGCCAAGAGCGACGGGCGCGTCACTGACGGGCATATCCAGCAGGCGCGCAATGAAATGCGCGCGCTGGAAATGAGCGAGCCGGCGACGCGTCGGGCGATTGCCGCGTTCAATCGCGGCAAGTCCGGCAGCGACAATCTGCGCGGCTATCTGCGCCGTTTGAGTTCGCAGCCGCATGCGGCTGAAGGCGTGTTGCGTGCCTGCTGGCGAATGGTCTGGGCTGATGGTCGCGCCGGGGTCAGCGAACGCGAATTGCTGGCGCAGTGGGGCAAGTGGCTGGGCTGGACGGCGCAGCAGGTGCAGGCATTGGCCAGCGACTACGAGCCGGGCAAGCGGCCGATCGTCAGTGCGGCGGTGAGTTATCAGGAGGCGATGAAGTTGCTTGGGGTGTCGGCGAGCAGCGAGCCGGCGCAGATCAAGCGCGCTTACCGGCGATTGCTCAGTCGCCATCACCCGGACAAGATTGCCGGCAGCGGCGCGACCCCGGCACAGGTGCGGGAGGCGACCGAGCGGACGCGGGAATTGCATAGCGCTTATACGCTGATTCGCGAGCGGCGGGATTTTCGCTAGAAGTTAGATGGGTGTTGCTTGTGCTTGCCTCTTCGCGAGCAGGCTCGCTCCCACATTGAATTGTGCATAGATCCAATGTGGGAGCGAGCCTGCTCGCGAAGAGGGGCGACTCGGTGTAACAGTCAGTCAACAGCCTGAGGATTCAACCATCCTCGCACCCGCCGAAACAGTTGTTCCTGCTCAGCCTTCTTGTCCGGCAGCACCTTCAGCGCCACCTGGCTGAACGCCGAGGTCTTCAGGCGCTTGCTCGCCTGCATGCGCTCCAGCGCTGCGTTGCGATCCAGCACTTTGTCCATGTAAAAAATATCCACCGTCGGCAGCTTCAGCGTCGGCGTCAGTTCGGCGAGTGGCGGCAGGGCTTTGGCTGGTGCTTGCGCGTCAACCATAACCAGTTTCTCCACCTGAGGCGTTTGTCGCTCGCTGAGAAAACGCGCCGCCCAGTAGGCGCCGCTGCCGTGACCGAGCACGACAATGCTGCGCGCGCTCTGCTGTTCGGCGTAGGCAATCGCTGCGTCGATGCGTCCGAAGATGCGATCGGCATCGGCCTTGGCTTGTTCTTCGCTGGTCTCGGCGACCACCTGTTCGGCAACTTCCGCTTCACCGCCTGCGGCTTGCTCGATCGGTTGCGCGGTGGCGGCGTCCTTGCTTGTGGTTTCCGGGGCTTTCGGCGCTGCGGTCGGTTCGATTACGCGCGGAGCAATGGCGTCGCCTTGCAGATCCGGCAGGGTGATACTCAGGCTGCTCCACTCGAAATCCGGCAATTTGCGTCGCAACGGGCCGATTGCCTGCGGCCAGTCAGCGGTTTCGCCGGCACCGGGAACGATGATCACTGCGCCTCTGGGTTCGGCGCTGTTGGCCGGTTTCCACAGGGCGAGAAAGGTGTCGCTGCCAGCCTGCAGTTGTTGCTGCTCTTGCGCCGGCAGTTTACGTTGCAGTGCGGCGGCCTCTTCCTGACTACGCTCAAGCAGTGGCTGGCGCTCGGCCGGTTTTTCTTCGGCGGGTTTATCCGTGGCGGCAGGCGCCGGGTCGGCGGCTTCGACGGAAAACGCACAAGGCAGGATCAGCGACAGGCACAATGCTGGCAGTGCCAGGCGGTAGACAGAGGGCATCGGTTATTCCAGGCCAGAAAAGTATCCCGGCAGCCTAATGGGTTGGTCAGAATTTGTCAGTGTATGAGACTTCAATGAAGCGATTTTGCTGCCTGTGGGTTATCGGCTGTTTGTGGTTTCCCTTGATGGGCTGGGCGGCGCCTGCGCTGCCGGCTCATGCCGCGCAATTGTCGCCAGAGCAGCAGCAATGGCTGGCGCAGCACAACGAATTGCGCGTCGGCCTGGTGTTGCAGGCGCCCTACGCGACCTACGATCGGCGCCTGCAGCGATTGTCCGGGGCCAATGTCGAGTTGATGAAGCTGCTGGCCAAAACCCTCGGCGTGGAACTGAGCTGGCGCAACTTTCAGGATCTCGGGGCATTGGAAAGCGCTTTGCGCGAGGGCGAGATCGACATCGCCCCGGGCCTCAGCCAGACCCCCAGCGCGCTACGCCTCTGGCAGTTTTCCGACCCGTACATGCGCGTGCCGCAACTGGTGGTCAGCGATCAGAAAAGCAGCGGCGCGGTCGATCTGGAAAAGCTCGACAGCCAGACCCGCGTCGCCGTACGCATGCCGAGCAGCACCGCCGATTACCTGCGCAGCAACTATCCGCACTTGAATCTGCAAGGCGTGCCGCTGGAACGGCAAGCGTTGCAACTGCTGTTGAGTCAGCAAGCCTCCTACGCGGTGGTCGACGAAGCGCAGTTGGGGCGCCTGTCGGTGGAGCCGGAGTTTGCCGAACTGGTGGTGGTCGGCGATATCGGCCTGCCGCAACTGCTGCGCGTGGCCTCGCGGCGCGATTGGCCGGAACTGGCCGGCATCGTCCAGAGCGCCTTGCGCGCGATCCCGGCCAAGGATCTGGAACAATTGCACAACCAATGGCTGCAGCCGAAATACCCACGGCTGACCGAGTCGCCGGGGTTCTGGCAGAACCTCAGCCTGTTGTTCGCGGTGATGCTGCTCAGTTGCGCGGCAATCGTGGTCTGGCAGCGGCGCCAACAGCACAGTCTCGAACAACGCTTGCTCAGCGCCCGCGAGGACATTGCGTTGCGCGCGGCCAGTGAAGAAGCACTGCGCCTGACGCAGTTTTCCATCGACCAAAGCACGGTCGGCATTCTCTGGGTCAATTGGGACAGCCATGTGCGCTACGCCAACCGCGCAGCGGAAAACATGCTCGGTTATCCTTCGGGCGGGCTGATCGAACGGCCGCTGATCGATTTCGAGCCCGGCCTGCACATGGATCGCTGGCTCAATCTGTGGAAGCGTGCACGGGCCAGTGAAGAAGGGCCCTTGAGCTTCGAAACCAGTTGCCTGCGCGCCGATGGCAGCGTGTTGCCGGCCGACGTTTCTCTGAGTTTTCTGCGTTTTCGCGACAGTGAATATCTGGTGGTCTACCTCACCGACGTCACCGACCGCCGCCGCGCGCTCGCCGCTTTGCAGGAAAGCGAGGCGCGCCTGCAAGGCATCGCCGCCAACGTTCCGGGTCTGGTGTTCAGGCTGGAGCGGGCACCGGTCACCGGGCAGATCGACTTTGCCTACATCAGCGAGGGCAGCGAAAGTCTGGTCGGTTATGCGCCGGCAACCATCGCTCATCGCGACATGGGCTTGCGCAGCCTCGTGCACCCCGACGACAAGGCCAGTTATCACCGCACCCAGGATCAGGCGCTGGACACTGACAGCGACTGGTCGTGGCAGGGCCGCATCGTCACGCGCCAGGGGGAGCAGCGCTGGGCCGAGATCAAGGCGATCACCCGCCAGCTGGAGGACGGCGCCTATGTGTGGGACGGCATCGTCTGGGACATCAGCGAAAGCAAACGCATCGAGCTGGAACTGGCGGCCTCGCGCGAGCAACTGCGTGAACTGTCGGCGCACCTGGAAAGCGTGCGTGAAGAAGAGAAGGCGCGCATTGCCCGGGAAGTTCATGATGAGTTGGGGCAGATGCTCACCGTGCTGAAACTGGAGACATCGATGTGCGAATTGGCCTACGCGCAACTCGATCCGGGACTCAACGAGCGGCTCAACAGCATGAAACGCCTGATCGCGCAGTTGTTTCAGCTGGTACGCGATGTGGCGACGGCGTTGCGCCCGCCGATCCTTGATGCCGGGATTGCCTCGGCCATCGAGTGGCAGGCTCGGCGTTTCGAGGCGCGCACACAGATACCGTGTCTGGTGCAGGTGCCGGACAACCTGCCGGCACTCAGCGATGCCAAAGCGGTGGGGCTGTTCCGGATTCTGCAGGAAGCGCTGACCAACGTGATGCGCCATGCTCAGGCGCATACGGTGGAGTTGACCCTGGCGTTGGATGACGATGAATTGTGTCTGACGGTCGCCGATGATGGCGTAGGATTCGTCGCCGACGAAGGTCGGCCGACTTCGTTTGGTCTGGTCGGCATGCGTGAGCGAGTGTTGATCATGGGCGGGCGGCTGGAGCTGGTGAGTGAGCCGGGGGAGGGCACTAGCCTTCGAGTGTGGGTGCCGGTGAGTGAGGTCTGAAAGTCTGTGTTGTAAGTGCGCACGCCTTCGCGAGCAGGCTCGCTCCCACAGGGAGAATGCATTCCAGGGTGGGAGCGAGCCTGCTCGCGAAATATTTTGGCTAAGGAGAAGAACGTGATCCGTGTACTGGTAGCCGAAGACCACACCATCGTCCGCGAAGGCATCAAGCAATTGATCGGCCTGGCCAAGGATCTGCAAGTAGTGGGGGAGGCGAGCAATGGCGAGCAACTGCTCGAAACCCTGCGCAGCGTGCCGTGCGAGGTGGTGCTGCTGGACATCTCCATGCCCGGGGTCAATGGCCTGGAAGCGATCCCGCGCATTCGGGCGCTGAACAATCCGCCGGCGATTCTGGTGCTGTCGATGCACGACGAAGCGCAAATGGCCGCGCGCGCATTGAAGGTCGGCGCGGCCGGGTATGCGACCAAGGACAGCGATCCGGCGCTGCTGCTCACGGCGATCCGCAAGGTCGCGGCGGGCGGGCGCTACATTGACCCGGAACTGGCCGACCGCATGGTCTTCGAAGTCGGCCTGACCGATACCCGGCCGCTGCATTCGCTGTTGTCAGAACGCGAATTCTCGGTGTTCGAACGCCTGGCCCAGGGCGCCAACGTCAACGACATCGCCCAGCAACTGGCCCTGAGCAGCAAGACCATCAGCACCCACAAGGCGCGGCTGATGCAGAAGCTCAACATCACCTCGCTGGCCGAACTGGTGAAGTATGCGATGGAACACAAACTCCTCTGACCGTCACCGCCCTCATGTGGGAGCGAGCCTGCTCGCGAAGGCGGCGTAACAGTCAGCCATTCAGTTTGATGACCCACCGCATTCGCGAGCAGGCTCGCTCCCACAGGTTCGGAGTTGGCATATCCATTAGCGACAGACGCTTTTGCCTTTACTAGCGGCTTGCAGCTTGCCCCTTGCCGCTGCGTTTGCCCAAACGCGCCATCCTTGTAGGGCAATCCCTACCCCCAACCTTCCATTGCGCTTAAGCGATTCTCTCCTGCGCCCCGATTTGCGTGGCCGCCGCCAGCCACTAGGCTTGATGAACAAGCAGTCATCAACAACAAAGGTGTGGGTATGAGCCAGGTCGATACAAGCGCAGGGACCAGTGATGTGCTGGTCAGCTTTCGTGGTGTGCAGAAGAGCTACGACGGCGAGAACCTGATCGTCAAAGACCTCAACCTGGACATTCGCAAAGGCGAGTTTCTCACCCTGCTCGGGCCGTCCGGGTCCGGCAAGACCACCAGCCTGATGATGCTCGCCGGTTTCGAAACGCCGACCGCCGGTGAAATCCTCCTGTCCGGGCGTTCGATCAACAACGTGCCGCCGCACAAGCGCGATATCGGCATGGTGTTCCAGAACTACGCGCTGTTCCCGCACATGACTGTCGCGGAGAACCTTGCTTTCCCGTTGACCGTGCGCGGCCTGAATAAAAGCGATGTCAGCGAGCGGGTGAAGAAAGTCCTCAGTATGGTTCAGCTCGATGCCTTCGCCTCGCGTTATCCGGCGCAGTTGTCCGGCGGTCAGCAGCAGCGTGTGGCACTGGCCCGCGCGTTGGTGTTCGAGCCGCAACTGGTACTGATGGACGAACCGCTGGGCGCCCTCGACAAACAACTGCGTGAACACATGCAGATGGAGATCAAGCACCTGCACCAGCGCCTCGGCGTGACAGTGGTCTACGTGACCCACGATCAGGGTGAAGCACTGACCATGTCCGACCGCGTTGCCGTGTTCCATCAAGGCGAGATCCAGCAGATTGCGCCGCCGCGCACGCTCTACGAAGAGCCGAAAAACACCTTTGTCGCCAACTTCATTGGCGAGAACAACCGCCTCAACGGCCGCCTGCTCAGCCAGAGTGGCGAGCGCTGCGTGGTCGAGTTGGGGCGTGGCGAAAAGGTCGAGGCGCTGGCCGTCAACGTTGGCCAGACCGGCGAGCCGGTGACCCTGTCGATCCGTCCGGAGCGCGTCAGCCTGAACGGTTCGAGCGATCAATGCGTCAACCGCTTCTCAGGGAGGGTGGCGGAATTCATCTATCTGGGCGACCACGTCCGGGTGCGCCTGGAAGTCTGCGGCAAGACCGACTTCTTCGTGAAACAACCGATTGCCGAGCTAGATCCTGCGCTCAGCGTCGGCGACGTGGTACCGCTTGGCTGGCAGGTCGAGCACGTTCGTGCGCTCGATCCGCTTTTAGAGGCGCACTAAGCGCCCAGGCAATACCAACACCAACCCTGCACGTGGAGAGAACAATAAATGTTGAGATCCCTGAAGTTCACCGCCCTGACTCTGGGCCTGATGGGTGCGACCGGCGCGATGGCTGCCGGCCCGGACTTGACCGTGGTGTCGTTTGGCGGGGCGAACAAGGCGGCGCAAGTCAAAGCCTTCTATGCACCGTGGGAAGCGGCGGGTAATGGCAAGATCGTTGCCGGCGAATACAACGGCGAGATGGCCAAGGTCAAAGCCATGGTCGACACCAAGAGTGTGTCGTGGGATCTGGTCGAAGTTGAATCGCCGGAGCTGTCCCGTGGTTGCGACGAAGACATGTTCGAGCAGCTCGATCCTGCGCTGTTCGGCAAGACCGAAGATTACGTCAAGGGCGCCATTCAGCCGTGCGGCGTGGGCTTCTTCGTTTGGTCGACCGTGTTGGCCTACAACGCCGACAAACTGAAAACCGCACCGACCAGTTGGGCGGATTTCTGGGACACGAAGAAATTCCCGGGCAAGCGCGGCCTGCGCAAAGGCGCCAAGTACACCCTCGAGTTCGCGCTGATGGCCGATGGTGTCGCGCCGAAAGACGTCTACAAAGAGCTCGCGAGCAAGGGCGGCCAGGATCGCGCCTTCAAGAAACTCGATGAGCTCAAGCCAAGCATTCAGTGGTGGGAAGCCGGTGCACAACCGCCGCAATACCTCGCTTCCGGCGACGTGGTGATGAGTTCGGCCTACAACGGTCGCATCGCTGCGGTGCAGAAAGAATCCAACCTGAAAGTGGTGTGGAACGGCGGCATCTACGACTTCGACGCCTGGGCCATCCCGAAAGGTCTGGACGCCAAGCGCGCCGAAGCGGCGAAGAAGTTCATTGCCTTCTCGGTGCAGCCGCAGCAGCAGAAGACCTACTCGGAAAACATCGCCTACGGCCCGGCCAACACCCAAGCCGTGCCGCTGCTGGCCAAGGATGTCCTGAAAGACATGCCGACCACCCCGGAAAACATCGCCAACCAGGTGCAGATCGACGTCAGCTTCTGGGCTGATAACGGCGAGCAACTGGAACAGCGCTTCAATTCCTGGGCGGCGAAATAACCACTGTTTTACCTGTATGGAGATGGCAAGGGGGCTTTTGTGGCGAGGGGATTTATCCCCGTTGGGTTGCGAAGCAGCCCCGAAGCCATACCCGCTCGGTGGGTCAGGTAAACCGCATTCTCAGGTTTTACGACTGCTGCGCAGCCGAACGGGGATAAATCCCCTCGCCACAAAGGTTCGCTGCCACAGGAAGGCTCGCTCCCACAGGTAGCAGTGTTTCAACGCAACAGAGGTGGTTCGCCACCTCTGTAACGATCAAAGATTTGCGGAGTACGTCATGGCCATCGCCGTTCCCCTGAACGAGGGCGCCAGCCCCACCTTGAAGCAGAAGCTCAAGCACGCCGAGCGGGTCAACCGCTGGAAAGCCCAGGCGCTGATTGCGCCGCTGGTGCTGTTTCTGCTGCTGGTGTTTCTGGTGCCCATCGTGGCGCTGCTCTATAAAAGCGTCGGCAACCCGGAAGTGGTTGGCGGCATGCCGCGCACTGTCACCGCCATCGCCAGTTGGGACGGTCGTGGTCTGCCCGCTGAGCCGGTGTACAAGGCTGCCAGCGAAGACCTCGCCGAAGCCCGCAAAAACCAGACGCTGGGCGATCTGTCCAAGCGCTTGAACATGGAGTTGGCCGGCTACCGCAGCCTGCTGACCAAAACCGCCCGGGCGCTGCCGTTCGCCAGCGAACCGGCTTCTTATAAAGAAGCGCTGGAAGCGCTCGACGAACGCTGGGGCGACCCGGCCTACTGGCAAGCGGTGAAACGCAACACCAGCAGCATCACTCCGTATTACCTGCTGGCGGCGGTCGATCACCGTATCGATGACCTCGGCGAACTGGCTCCAGCCACCCCGGATCAGGCGATCTACCTCGACATCTTCGCGCGCACGTTCTGGATGGGCCTGATCATCACCGTGATCTGCCTGCTGCTCGCCTATCCACTGGCTTATCTGCTGGCGAACCTGCCTTCGCGGCAGAGCAACCTGCTGATGATCCTGGTGTTGCTGCCGTTCTGGACCTCGATTCTGGTGCGGGTCGCCGCGTGGATCGTGCTGCTGCAATCCGGCGGTCTGATCAACAGTGCGCTGCTGGCCATGGGCATCATCGATAAACCGCTGGAACTGGTGTTCAACCGCACCGGCGTATACATCTCGATGGTGCACATTCTGCTGCCGTTCATGATTCTGCCGATCTACAGCGTGATGAAAGGCATCTCGCCGACCTACATGCGCGCGGCAATTTCCCTCGGTTGCCATCCGTTCGCCAGCTTCTGGCGGGTGTACTTCCCGCAGACCTACGCTGGTGTCGGCGCCGGCTGCCTGTTGGTGTTCATCCTTGCGATTGGCTACTACATCACCCCGGCGCTGCTCGGCAGCCCGAACGACCAAATGGTCAGTTACTTCGTCGCCTTCTACACCAACACCAGCATCAACTGGGGCATGGCCACTGCGCTCGGCGGGCTGCTGTTGCTGGCGACCGTGGTGCTTTATCTGATCTACAGCTGGCTGGTCGGCGCCAGTCGCCTGCGCCTGAGCTAAGGGGAATTTGCGATGCTGAGTCCTTACATGTCGCCCATCGAACGGGTGTGGTTCTACAGCCTGCGGATCCTCTGCGGCTTGATCCTGTTGTTCCTGATCCTGCCGGTGCTGGTGATCATTCCGCTGTCGTTCAACTCGGGGAGTTTCCTGGTCTATCCGCTGCAAGGTTTCTCGCTGCAGTGGTACCACGACTTCTTCGCCTCGGCGGAATGGATGCGTGCACTGAAGAACAGCATCATCGTCGCCCCGGCGGCGACGGTGCTGGCGATGATCTTCGGCACGCTGGCGGCGATCGGCCTGACCCGTGGCGACTTCCCAGGCAAGTCACTGGTGATGGCGCTGGTGATTTCACCGATGGTGGTGCCGGTGGTGATCATCGGCGTGGCGAGTTATCTGTTCTTCGCGCCGCTGGGGCTGGGTAACAGCTTCTTCTCGCTGATCGTCGTGCATGCGGTATTGGGTGTGCCGTTTGTGATCATCACCGTGTCGGCGACGTTGCAGGGCTTCAATCACAATCTGGTGCGTGCTGCTGCGAGTCTCGGTGCATCGCCGCTGACTGCATTCCGCCGGGTGACCTTGCCGCTGATTGCGCCGGGAGTGATTTCCGGGGCGCTGTTTGCCTTTGCCACTTCTTTCGATGAAGTGGTGGTGACGCTGTTTCTTGCCGGACCCGAGCAGGCGACATTGCCTCGGCAGATGTTCAGCGGGATTCGCGAAAACCTCAGCCCGACAATTGCCGCTGCGGCGACGTTGCTGATCGCTTTCTCGGTGATTCTGCTGCTGACGCTGGAATGGTTGCGGGGGCGCAGCGAGAAGCTGCGTACTGCCCAGATCTAAAATCAAGATCAAAAGCTTACCCCCTCACCCCAGCCCTCTCCCCGAGGGGGCGAGGGGGAAGGGAGCAGATCTTGGTGGCTTTCGCGGCCGGAGTTCGACTCGGTAATTCAGGTCGATGTATTTCGAGAGTACAACCCGGTCAGTCCCCTCTCCCTCCGGGAGAGGGTTAGGGTGAGGGGCTCTTGATCTTCCTATCCGATCAACCATTCACACCCTGAATAGCAGACAACCCCAAATCCCCAGCTAATCTTGTGCCCAGCTCCCACATCTATAAGAGGCTGCGCACCATGAGTCTGTCCCAGTTTAAAATCGCTCACAAACTGATCACCGGCGCCGCAGCCATCGAGCAACTGGCTGCCGAACTCACCCGCCTCGACATCGACAACCCGTTGATCGTCACCGACGCCGCGCTGGTCAAGTCCGGTACTGTCGAGCTGGCGCTGGTGCAACTCGGCGGGCGCGAATACGAGATTTTCGACCGTGTGCTGCCCGATCCGGAAATCGCCATCGTCGAAGACTGCATGCGCGCCTATCGCGAAGGCGGGCATGACGGTTTGATCGGCCTCGGGGGTGGCAGCGCCATCGACATCGCCAAGAGTGTCGCCGCCTACGCCGGTTACCACGGTGCGCTGGAAGATCTGTTCGGCGTCGATCAGGTGCCGCGCAAAGGCCCGCCGCTGATTGCCATCCCGACCACCGCCGGCACTGGCTCTGAAGTCACCAATGTGGCGATCCTCTCGGACAAGGTCGCGCAGTTGAAGAAAGGCATCGTCAGCGACTATCTGCTGCCGGACGTGGCGCTGGTCAGTCCGCAAATGACTCTGACCTGTCCGCGCAGCGTCACCGCCGCCAGTGGTGTCGATGCACTGGTGCACGCCATCGAATCCTATCTGTCGGTGAACGCCTCGCCGATCACCGACTCCCTCGCCATCGGCGCAATCAAGCTGATCGCCAGCGCTCTGCCCAAGGCCTACGCCAACGGCGCCAATTTGCAAGCGCGCGAAGACATGGCCACCGCCAGCCTGATGGCCGGCATGGCGTTCGGTAACGCCGGGGTCGGTGCGGTGCATGCGCTGGCGTATCCGCTGGGCGGGCGCTTCAACATTGCCCATGGCGTCAGCAACGCCTTGCTGCTGCCCTATGTGATGACCTGGAACAAAATGGCCTGTGTCGAACGCATGCAGGATATTGCCGAAGCCATGGGCGTGAAGACCGCTCATCTGAGCGCCAGCGAAGCTGCGGACAAAGCCGTGCAGGCCATGACCGACCTGTGCGCGGCGGTGGAAATCCCTGCCGGGCTGCGCAGTTTCGGCGTGCCTGAAGAAGCAATTCCAGCGATGGCGGTGGAGGCCGCCGACATCGAGCGGCTGATGCGCAACAATCCGCGCAAGCTCAGCGCCGGCGACATCGAGAAGATCTACCGCGCGGCCTACTGAGGCGCGGTCGCTGAGGGCTCATGGCACAACCCAATCATCGCGGTCCCGGTGCGCGCGTGGAAACTTGAGGTATACAATGCGCGCCATCGTGATTTAGCTCAGCACAGGTGCGTCATGCAGCCCTTCGTAATTGCTCCGTCGATCCTCTCCGCCGACTTCGCCCGCCTCGGCGAGGAAGTGGACAACGTTCTCGCCGCCGGCGCCGACTTCGTCCACTTCGATGTCATGGACAACCACTACGTGCCCAACCTGACGATCGGCCCGATGGTCTGCGCGGCGCTGCGCAAGTATGGCGTCACCGCGCCGATCGACGCGCACCTGATGGTCAGCCCGGTGGACCGCATCGTCGGTGACTTCATCGAAGCCGGCGCGACCTACATCACCTTCCACCCCGAAGCTACTTTGCACGTCGATCGCTCGCTGCAGCTGATCCGTGAAGGCGGCTGCAAGTCCGGTCTGGTGTTCAACCCGGCGACTCCGCTGGACGTGCTCAAGTACGTGATCGACAAAGTCGACATGGTTCTGCTGATGAGCGTCAACCCGGGCTTCGGCGGGCAGAAATTCATTCCCGGCACCCTCGACAAACTGCGTGAAGCGCGGGCGATCATCGACGCCTCGGGCCGCGACATCCGCCTGGAAATCGACGGCGGCGTCAACGTCAACAACATCCGCGAAATTGCCGCTGCTGGTGCTGACACCTTCGTCGCCGGCTCGGCCATTTTCAACGCGCCGAACTATCAGGAAGTCATCGACAAGATGCGTTCCGAACTGGCACTGGCGCGCCCATGAGCGGTTTTGAGCAGCTGTTCCCGGGGCAACTGCCACGGTTGGTGATGTTCGATCTGGATGGCACGCTGATCGATTCGGTTCCCGACCTGGCGGCGGCGGTGGACACCATGCTGCTCTCCCTCGGCCGTCCGCCGGCGGGCATCGAAGCAGTGCGCGAATGGGTCGGCAATGGCGCGCCGGTGCTGGTGCGTCGGGCCTTGGCCGGTAGCATCGATCATTCGGCGGTGGATGACGCTGAAGCCGAGCGCGCACTGGAGATTTTCATGGAGGCGTACGGCGCCAGCCATGAGCTGACCGTGGTCTATCCCGGTGTGCGCGACACGCTCAAGTGGCTGCACAAACAAGGCGTGGCCATGGCGCTGATCACCAACAAGCCCGAGCGCTTCGTCGCGCCGCTGCTCGATCAGATGAAGATCGGGCGCTACTTCAAGTGGATCATCGGCGGCGATACCCTGCCGCAGAAGAAGCCTGACCCGGCGGCGCTGTTTTTCGTGATGAAAATGGCCAACATTCCGGCCTCGCAATCGTTGTTCGTCGGTGATTCGCGCAGTGATGTGCAGGCGGCGAAAGCAGCGGGGGTCAAATGTGTCGCGCTGAGTTATGGCTACAACCATGGCCGGCCGATTGCCGAGGAATCGCCGGCACTGGTGATCGACGATTTGCGCAAACTAATTCCCGGTTGCCTGGATCTGGCCGGTGGGATAACGTTGCCCGACGCTGTTCAACCCCCTTCTGGAAACGCCATCGTGGTGGTCACCCGCAAACTCTGGATGAAAGTCATCAAGGCCCTGGCCCGCTGGCGTTGGCGCGCCTGACTGATTCTGGCCGGCCCTGCCGGCGCGTTTGCATACCTGACTGATTGCACCTCACACCACGAGGCACCTTATGAATCGCGATGAATTCCTGCGTCTGGCCGCTGACGGCTACAACCGCATCCCGTTGGCTTGCGAAACCCTGGCCGACTTCGACACGCCGCTGTCGATCTACCTGAAACTGGCCGATCAGCCCAACTCCTACCTGCTCGAATCGGTGCAGGGCGGTGAGAAATGGGGCCGTTACTCGATCATCGGCCTGCCGTGCCGCACCGTGCTGCGAGTCCACGACCATCACGTCAGCATCACCGTCGATGGCGTCGAGACCGAAAGCCATGACGTCGAAGACCCGCTGGCCTTCGTTGAAACCTTCAAAGCGCGCTACAACGTGCCGACCATCGCCGGCCTGCCGCGCTTCAACGGTGGACTGGTCGGTTACTTCGGTTACGACTGTGTGCGCTATGTCGAGAAGCGTCTGGGCAAATGCCCGAACCCGGATCCGCTGGGCGTGCCGGACATTCTGCTGATGGTTTCCGACGCCGTTGTGGTGTTCGACAACCTGGCCGGCAAGATGCACGCGATCGTCCTCGCCGACCCTGCGCAGACCGATGCCTTCGAGCAAGGTCAGGCGCGTTTGCAGGAACTGCTCGAGCAACTGCGTCAGCCGATCACCCCGCGTCGTGGCCTGGATTTCAGCAAACAGCAATCGGCCGATCCGGTGTTCCGTTCGAGCTTCACTCAGGACGATTACGAAAAAGCCGTCGACACCATCAAGGAATACATCCTCGCCGGCGACTGCATGCAGGTGGTGCCATCGCAGCGCATGTCGATCGACTTCAAGGCTGCGCCGATCGATCTGTATCGCGCGCTGCGTTGCTTCAACCCGACGCCGTACATGTACTTCTTCAACTTCGGCGACTTCCACGTCGTCGGCAGTTCACCGGAAGTGCTGGTGCGCGTCGAAGACAATCTGATCACCGTGCGCCCGATCGCCGGCACGCGCCCACGCGGCGCCACCGAAGAAGCCGATGTGGCGCTGGAGCAGGACCTGCTCTCGGATGACAAGGAGATCGCCGAGCACTTGATGCTGATCGATCTGGGCCGCAACGATACCGGGCGCGTTTCGGAAATCGGTTCGGTGAAGCTCACCGAGAAAATGGTCATCGAGCGTTATTCCAATGTGATGCACATCGTCTCCAACGTCACCGGCCAGTTGAAGTCGGGCCTGACCGCGATGGACGCACTACGAGCGATTCTGCCGGCGGGTACGTTGTCGGGCGCGCCGAAGATTCGCGCGATGGAAATCATCGACGAACTCGAGCCGGTCAAGCGCGGTGTGTACGGCGGCGCGGTCGGTTACTTCGCCTGGAACGGCAACATGGACACCGCCATTGCCATTCGCACGGCGGTGATCAAGAACGGCGAGCTGCATGTGCAGGCTGGCGGCGGCATCGTCGCCGACTCGGTGCCGGCGCTGGAATGGGAAGAAACCCTGAACAAACGCCGCGCGATGTTCCGCGCCGTGGCCCTGGCCGAGCAGACCCCGGACGCCTGAT
Organism: Pseudomonas triticicola; assembly: GCF_019145375.1. NCBI lineage: Bacteria > Pseudomonadati > Pseudomonadota > Gammaproteobacteria > Pseudomonadales > Pseudomonadaceae > Pseudomonas > Pseudomonas triticicola. The sequence continues at coordinate 167,790 of NZ_JAHSTX010000002.1, forward strand.
CCACGCAATTTCCCATGTGGGAGCGAGCGTGTTCGCGAAGAGGTGAGTCAGTCACCGTTGATGCTGACTGACCCAGCGCTTTCGCGAGCAGGCTCGCTCCCACATCGGGTTTTGTGTTGAGGCATAAAAAAAGCGGCGCCTGTCAGGCGCCGCTTTTTTGCATCTACGATTCAGAAATCCAGCACAACCCCGACATTCACTCCCTGCTGCTTGAAGTCATCATCCTTGCGCAAGGTATAACCGCCACGCAGCGCCAGATCCGCCGTCAGCTTGTGACTGACACCCAGGCTCAAGCGGTTCAGGTGACTTGCCGGTGTGTAGCCTTCAAGGGTGAAGTCATTGGCCGGCAGGGTGTTAAGCGCGATGTTGACCTTCTGCACGTCATCTTCGTACTCACGCTCGTGGGCGTATTCGCCATACACCTGGGTTTGCGCGGTGAAGTTGTACTTGCCCTGAATGCCCAGGCCCAGGCGTTTCGAATCGCGGCTCTGGTCATCGAAGGTCAGCGCCGTAGCGCGGTTGCTCTTCTCCGAGTAACCGTCGACATCGACACTGGCGTAATCGGCGCTGACAAACGGCGACAGATGCCATTGGCTGCCCGGTTGCGCAATGTCATAGCCCAGGCGCGTGCTGAACGCCCACAGACTGCCGTCGGTATCGCCTTTCTCCGCGCCCTCGCTGGCGCCGAGGTCGAACTTGCGCTTGAGGTTGTCGTAGTCGAGTTTGCCGCCGGTCAGCGCCGCGTCGGCCCACCAGCGGTTCTGCTGGAACTGGGCGAACGCGGTGGCCATGTAGCTGTTGAGTTTGTAGTCGGAATCGTTGTGCCCGGCCTCGAGATTCTGCCGGTACAGACCGGCCGCCACGCCCACGCGCCAGGCCTCGCTCAGGCGATAGCTGCCGCCGACGTTGAGGTTGTAACCGTTGCCATCGGCACTGGCGCCGCTGCTTTGGCTGTCGACATCCAGATGCTGTCCGCCGGCCGAGACAATCGCGCGCCATTGGCCGACCGCTTGCCAGTTCTCCCAGTCTGCCTTCCATTGGTTGCGCAATTCATCCTGATGTGCACGCACGGTGCCGTGGGCCATTTCCGGTAGCAGGCTCAATTCCCACGGCGCAGCCAACAGCGAATAGGCATAATCGGCGATCAGTTTTTGCCCGGATTCGGTCGGGTGTACGCCATCGTTGTAGATCAGTTTGGTCGGATCCGGCGTGGCGCTGTTGATCCCGTAGCGGGCGTTTTCCGGGCAGTTATTGCCACTGAAGCAGGTCGCGGTGAGGTTCTGATCGGTGGCCAGACCGAAGCGTCCCGGGTCGGCGAAGACTTCCGAGAGCAGCACCGGAATGTTCAGCGGAATGACTTCAGCGTTGATGCCTTGCAGGCGCGTCACCAACTGACTGTTGAACTGGTTGGCGAGGGTGCTGCTGAACGCTTGCAGCGGCGTGCCGTTCAGAGCGGGTGTCAGGCCCACGTCGGGCAGCAGCCAGACCATCACGTATTTGGCGCCGGCGGTCTGCAGGGTCTGCACGCTGTCGGCCAGTCGATCGGCTGCGGCGTTGGCCTGGGGCAGGCTGAGAATGCGACCCTGGAGGAAGTCGTTGCCGCCCCCGGAAATGTAATACAGCGCATTCGGGTCGGCGCGAAAGCCGTTCGACGGCAGGTAACCGGCGCGGGTGCGTTCGCCGGTGGCCGATTGGCTGGTGATCGAGTCGAGAATCTGGTCAGTGCGATAGCCGCCGACCGCCCAATTGTTGCCGTCGGGCTGGCCGTTTTCCGCGCGCACCGCTGAGCTGGAAGAGGCTGTCTGGTCGGGCGAAAAGCCCAGGCGGCCGCCAAGCAACTGGGTGGAATTCAATGAAAAAACTTCGCCGCTGCCATCCTGATACACCGGCCCGGTACGGTTGGTGTAACGCTCGGTGGAGCCCGCCGGGCCGCCCGTGTCGGCGAAGGTGCCGGCATCGTTGAGGCTGTCGCCGAAGACGATGAAACTCGAATAAGGATTGGGCGCTGCATTGGCCTGGGCGCAGGCGAGTGCGAGCAAGCAGCTGGCCAGCGGTACAAACAACGTCTGTCTGATCATGAGCAAGTCCGTTTATTTATTGTTGTAGGTGAACGAAACGACAGTACCAAAAACTTTCGGCCTTTTGCCATCGGTCGCGAATCCCTCTGCCGTTTTATAACCCGCAGGCCCCGCCATATTGCACGCTCCGCCCAGCTAAGTTACTGTGCCGGAACGTATGAACGAGACCTTCCCCGTGTTGATCACCAGCAAACTTCTGGATCAAGTCATCAAGGCACACGCCCGCTGGCGTTGGCGCGCCTGAATCTTCTCTGCCGGCTCCGCCGGATCTGTATCGCTTTGCCTTCCTTGTCTGTTTGAAATGCCGCTGTGCTGGCGCCCTGTGCGCGTCCGACATCGCGCAGCGCCCTGCGGGCAAGTCATCTGAAGGCTGTCATCAAGTCAGAATTCAAGAGGTTCGAAACGCCATGTTGCTGATGATCGACAACTACGACTCCTTTACCTACAACGTTGTGCAATACCTCGGCGAGCTGGGTGCCGAGGTCAAAGTGGTGCGCAACGACGAGCTGACCATCGCCGAAATCGAAGCGCTGAATCCCGAGCGCATCGTGGTTTCCCCCGGGCCATGCACGCCCACCGAGGCGGGCGTTTCCATCGACGCGATCAAGCACTTTGCCGGCAAGCTGCCGATCCTCGGCGTTTGCCTCGGCCACCAGTCCATCGGCCAGGCCTTCGGCGGTGATGTGGTGCGTGCCCGCCAGGTCATGCACGGTAAGACTAGCCCGGTATTCCACGAGGACAAGGGCGTGTTCGCCGGCCTCAATCATCCGCTCACTGTTACCCGCTATCACTCGCTGATCGTCAAGCATGACAGCCTGCCCGATTGCCTCGAGCTGACCGCGTGGACCCAGCACGATGACGGCTCGGTCGACGAGATCATGGGCCTGCGTCACAAGACCCTGAACATCGAGGGCGTACAGTTCCACCCCGAGTCGATCCTCACCGAGCAGGGTCATGAACTGTTTGCCAATTTCCTCAAACAAACCGGCGGCACGCGCTAAGGACTTCCCATGAATATCAAGACAGCCCTCAGCCGTATCGTCGAACACCTCGACCTCAGCACCGATGAGATGCGCGATGTGATGCGCGAGATCATGACCGGCCAGTGCACCGAAGCGCAGATCGGCGCGTTCATGATGGCCATGCGCATGAAGAGCGAGAGCATCGACGAAATCGTCGGCGCGGTGTCGGTGATGCGTGAGCTGGCCGATCAGGTCGAGCTGAAAACCCTCGACGGCGTGGTCGATGTGGTCGGCACCGGCGGTGACGGTGCGAATATCTTCAACGTCTCGACCGCATCTTCCTTTGTTGTCGCAGCGGCCGGTTGCACCGTGGCCAAGCACGGCAACCGCGCGGTGTCCGGCAAGAGCGGCAGCGCCGATCTGCTGGAAGCTGCCGGCATCTACCTGAACCTGACTCCGGTCCAAGTCGCGCGCTGCATCGACAACGTCGGCATCGGTTTCATGTTCGCCCAGACCCATCACAAAGCGATGAAGTACGCCGCCGGCCCGCGCCGCGAACTCGGCCTGCGCACGCTGTTCAACATGCTTGGCCCGCTTACGAATCCGGCCGGTGTGAAACATCAGGTCGTCGGCGTGTTCACCCAGACGCTGTGCCGGCCATTGGCCGAAGTCTTGCAGCGACTGGGCAGCAAACACGTGCTGGTCGTGCACTCGAAGGACGGCCTGGATGAGTTCAGCCTCGCCGCGCCGACCTTTGTCGCTGAATTGAAAAACAACGAAATCACTGAGTATTGGGTCGAACCGGAAGACCTCGGCATGAAGAGTCAGAGCCTGCACGGCCTGTCCGTCGAAGGTCCGGAAGCGTCGCTGGCGCTGATCCGCGATGCCCTCGGCAAGCGCAAAACCGAAAACGGTCAGAAAGCTGCCGAGATGATTGTGCTCAATGCCGGTGCGGCGCTGTACGCCGCCGACCTTGCAAGCAGTCTGAAACAGGGTGTGGAGCTGGCGCACGACGCGCTGCACACCGGCCTCGCTCGGGAAAAGCTCGAGGAGCTGGGTGCCTTTACCGCGGTATTCAAAGTGGAGAATGAAGGATGAGTGTACCGACGGTTCTGGAAAACATTCTGGCGCGCAAGGTTGAGGAAGTCGCCGAGCGCAGCGCTCGGGTCAGCCTGAGCGAGCTGGAAAGTCTGGCCAAGGCGGCCGATGCACCCCGTGGTTTCGCCCAGGCATTGCTGGCGCAAGCGAAGAAGAAACAACCGGCCGTGATTGCCGAAATCAAGAAGGCTTCGCCAAGCAAAGGCGTGATCCGCGAAGACTTCGTACCGGCGGACATCGCCAAGAGCTACGAGAAGGGCGGGGCGACCTGTCTGTCGGTGCTGACCGACATCGATTACTTCCAGGGTGCCGATGCCTATCTGCAACAGGCGCGCGCCGCCTGCAAATTGCCGGTGATCCGCAAGGACTTCATGATCGATCCGTACCAGATCGTTGAAGCCCGCGCGCTGGGCGCCGATTGCGTGCTGTTGATCGTCTCCGCACTGGACGACGTGAAGATGGCCGAGCTGGCCGCCGTAGCCAGAGGCGTCGGTCTCGACGTCCTGGTGGAAGTGCACGACGGTGACGAACTGGAGCGCGCGTTGAAAACCCTCGACACGCCGCTGGTCGGGGTCAACAACCGCAACCTGCACACCTTTGACGTCAGCCTGGAAACTACTCTCGACCTGTTGCCGCGTATCCCGCGCGATCGCCTGGTGATCACCGAGAGCGGCATTCTCAATCGGGCCGACGTTGAGCTGATGGAAATCAGCGACGTGTATTCGTTCCTGGTCGGCGAAGCGTTCATGCGCGCGGAAAATCCGGGGATTGAATTGCAGCGCCTGTTTTTCCCGGAGCGTGGTGTGCCGATCAGTGGTTCGTCCCTCGACTGACCGAGTCGACCTCATTCGCGAGCAGGCTTGCTCCCACATTTGGAATGCATTTCCCCCTGTGGGAGCGAGCCTGCTCGCGAAGGGGCCATCGAAACCGCTAGAGATTTCCATGTTGCCGGAGCCTGTTATGTCGCTGCCAACCCCCCTGACCATCGAATCCGGCCTGCAAGCCGAACAGGACTTGCTGGCCTCGGTCTGCGCTGGCGACGCCGAATTCGGCCTGCTGTTCTGGCAACCCACCGACCGCGCGCTGGTCATGCCGCGCCGCCTCAACCGTCTCGCGCAATTCGACCACGCCTGCGAAGTCTCCGCTGCCGCTGGCTGGCCGGTGCTGTTGCGCGAGACCGGCGGCGAGCCCGTCCCGCAATCCGCTGCAACCATCAACATTGCCTTGGTGTATGCCCCGCCTCGCAGTGAAGGCGACCTGAACCGCATCGAAACCGGCTATCGCCGCCTGTGCGATCCGATCTGTCAGTTGCTGGATGAGTTGGGTGGCACGTCGTCAGTCGGGGAAATCGACGGCGCATTCTGCGACGGCCGTTTCAACGTCAATCTCGACGGTCGCAAGATGGTCGGCACCGCCCAGCGCTGGCGCCAGAGCCAGGGCGGCCAGCGTCCGGTGGGGCTGGTGCACGGTGCAATGCTGATGGATGACGAGCGTGAAGCGATGGTCGCCGCGGTCAATCGCTTCAATGAAACCTGCGGCCTGGAGCAGCGGGTGAGGGCGCAAAGCCACATCGCCCTGCATGAGAAATTCAACGCGCCACAGGCGCTGGCGCGTCTCGATGAATTGTTTCGTTTGATGCTGGCGCAGATCTACAGCGCCTGATGTACGGGCTTAGCGCGTACCGAAGACCACCATGGTCTTGCCCTTCACGTCGACCAGATTGCGTTCTTCCAGATCCTTGAGCACGCGGCCGACCATCTCCCGTGAACAACCGACAATCCGACCGATTTCCTGACGGGTGACTTTGATCTGCATGCCGTCCGGGTGGGTCATGGCGTCCGGCTGTTTGCACAGCTCCAGCAGGCAGCGGGCGACGCGGCCGGTGACGTCGAAAAACGCCAGGTCGCCGACTTTGCGCGTGGTGTTGCGCAGGCGTTGTGCGATTTGTCCGCTGAGCGCGTAAAGAATGTCTGGATCCTGCTGCGATAACTCGCGGAACTTGGCGTAACTGATTTCCGCGGTTTCGCATTCGACCTTGGCCCGCACCCAGGCGCTGCGTTCCTGCTCCTGACCTGCCTGCTCGAACAGACCCAATTCGCCGAAGAAATCCCCGGCGTTGAGGTAGGCGATGATCATCTCGCGGCCATCGTCATCTTCGATGAGGATGGTGACCGAGCCTTTGATGATGAAAAACAGCGTGTCCGAGCGATCCCCGGCGCAGATGATATTGCTCTTGGCCGCATGACGCCGGCGCTGGCAATGCATCAACAGCTTGTCGATGTTTTTGATTTTGGGTGTGGGGGTAATAGCAACCATGGTTGTATCCCGAAAAGACTGCACGGTGATGTTTGAGTTGTTATGAGGCGCTGAAGGCGGTCGCTACAGGGCTGACGAATTGGCGCCAGCGAATTGGCGCCAGCTTACCAGACACTTCGTCGTAAATTCGAGAAATTACCTACAGCCAGAAAGCATCCGTCCTAGGACGTCGTTCCTGTCGGGACAAAGCGCTGTGCTAAGCTGGCGACCCTTTTTTTACAGTGGAGTCTGGGCGATGAAGGCACGCATCCAATGGGCTGGCGAAGCCATGTTCCTCGGCGAATCCGGCAGCGGTCATGTCGTGGTGATGGACGGCCCGCCAGATGCCGGTGGCCGTAACCTCGGGGTTCGCCCGATGGAAATGCTCTTGCTGGGTGTCGGCGGTTGCAGCAACTTCGACGTGGTCAGCATCCTGAAGAAGTCGCGCCAGGCCGTTGAAAGCTGCGAAGCCTTTCTCGACGCCGAGCGTGCGACTGAAGATCCGAAGGTGTTTACCAAGATCCACATGCACTTCGTGGTCAAGGGCCGGGGCCTGAAAGAAGCTCAGGTCAAGCGCGCCATCGAACTGTCGGCCGAGAAATATTGCTCGGCGTCGATCATGCTCGGCGCGGCTGGCGTGGCAATCACCCACGATTATGAAATCGTTGAACTCGGCTGAACCGACATTCAACTATCATAAAAGCAGTGCAGACTCTGGCGATCCCCCGCTGACGTCTGCATAATGCGCCACTTTTTTCAGGGCAGTGATCGGTCAGCCGACAGGTCATCCGCCTGAACAGATAACCAAAATCGCCATCGCGAAGAGGTGTTAACCGTCCTACGCAGGTGCGTTGTTCGCACTTGACGGGCATGCTTGATCACGCGGCCGCGCCGCATACATAGAGAGTTTTTAACGGTGAAAAGCAAACTCAAGCTCCACGGGTTCAATAACCTGACAAAGACCTTGAGCTTCAACATCTATGACATCTGCTACGCGGAAACCCCGCAAGACCAGCAGGCTTACGTTGAGTACATCAATCAAGAGTACAACGCGAAACGCCTGACGCAGATTCTCACAGAAGTTGTCGAGATCATTGGTGCCAACATCCTGAACATCGCCAGTCAGGACTATGAACCCCAGGGCGCCAGCGTCACGATTCTGATTTCGGAAGAGCCGGTGACCCCGACTGACAGCCAGATCGAAGAATCGCCGGGCCCGTTGCCCGAAATCATTCTGGCCCACCTCGACAAGAGCCACATCACGGTGCACACCTATCCGGAAATCCATCCGGACGACGGTATTGCGACCTTCCGTGTGGATATCGACGTGTCGACCTGTGGTGTCATTTCACCGCTCAAAGCGCTCAACTTCCTCATTCACCAGTTCGATTCGGACATCGTGACCGTGGATTACCGTGTGCGCGGCTTCACCCGTGACGTTGAAGGCAACAAGCACTTCATCGACCACGAGATCAACTCGATCCAGAACTACCTCTCCGAAGACACCCGCGACGCGTACCAGATGACCGACGTGAACGTGTACCAGGAAAACCTGTTCCACACCAAAATGCTGCTGAAGAACTTCGAACTGGATAACTACCTGTTCGGCGACGCCACCAGCAACCTCTCGCCCGAGCAGCGTGCCCAGGTGACCGACCGTGTGAAACACGAAATGCTGGAAATCTTCTACGCGCGCAACATGCCGACCTAAGATTCCCGGAAACAAAAAAGGCGACCTCCTGGTCGCCTTTTTCATGCCGCACACAAAACCTCTGTGGGAGCGAGCCTGCTCGCGAAGAGGTCATCAGCACCGACACAGATCTCAGATCCGATAAGTACTCTTGGTCATCACCTTCGCCAACAAACTCATGCCGAACTTCACTGGCGCCGGAAAACGAAACCCGCCCGCATCCAACGCGCTTTCCGCATGGTGTTCTTCATCGATGCGCATCTGCTCGAGAATCGCCCGGGACTTCTCGTCCTCTGCCGGCAATTGCTCCAGATGTTCGTTCAAGTGCTTGCAGACCTGATGCTCGGTCGCCGCAACGAAACCAAGGCTGACTTTGTCGCTGATCAGTCCGGCCACCGCGCCGATGCCGAACGACATGCCGTAAAACAGTGGATTCAGCACGCTGGTGTGGCTACCCAGCTGATGGATGCGCTGCTCGCACCAGACCAGATGATCGATCTCTTCTTCAGCCGCGTGCTCCATGGCTTCGCGCACCTGCGGCAACTTGGCGGTCAGTGCCTGGCCCTGATACAGCGCCTGTGCGCAGACTTCGCCGGTATGGTTGATGCGCATCAGACCGGCGACATGGCGGGTGTCTTCATCGCTCAGTGGCGTATCCGGCTGCAGAATCGCTGGCGACGGGCGGTAGGGCTGGCCACTGGAGGGCAACAGAGTGCGCATCGCGGCATCGGCTTGCAGCAGCAGACGGTCTATGGGCGAGTAGTGACGTTGGGTAGTCATGCTGACCTCCGGGAAGAATCTCGGCGGTCAGTTTAACCGAATCGGCCGGCGAGGGTTTGCGCTGGGTCACTTGCTGGGCGGTCAGGCTTTTTTGTGGGAGCGAGCCTGCTCGCGAAAGCGGATTATCGGCTACTGAAGTGTTGAATGTAACGGCGCCTTCGCGAGCAGGCTCGCTCCCACAGTTGGTTGTCGCCAATCAGCCCGGCGGCCAGTTCATCTGGCGCTGCCCCAGCACGTGCATATGGATGTGATAGACAGTCTGCCCGCCAAGTTCATTGCAGTTCATCACCACGCGGAAGCCTTCTTCGCAGCCCAGCTCCAGTGCCAGACGCTGCGCGGTGAACAGAATGTGCCCGGCCAGCGCCTTGTCGTCTTCGGTCAGGTCGTTGAGCGTGCGCACCGGTTTTTTCGGGATCACCAGAAAGTGCACCGGAGCCTGTGGGGCGATGTCGTGGAAGGCCAGAACCTGGTCGTCCTCGTAAATGATCCTGGCCGGGATTTCCCGGTTGATGATCTTGGTGAACAGAGTATCCACTGCTGTTTCTCCGTTGAGTTGGGCTGAATCGAGTGTACCGCTTCGAAGTCGTGTTCCTAGCGGGGGCAGTAAGCTTTGTTGATCATGCCGACGATAGTGCGATTGAGCCAGCGCGAACCCAGTCGCGGCAGGAACGCCAGCCAGCGGTTGCGTCGTCCCGGAATGATAATGGCGCGGTTTTTATCCAGTGCACGTACGGCATGCAGTGCGACCTCTTCCGGACTCATCAGCGAGTGGCTGCTTTCGATCTTTTCGCTACTCATCTGTGCGGTACGGAAGAACGGTGTGCGCGTCGGGCCAGGGCACAGCACGGAGACTTTCACGCCGCTTTGTTTGAGCTCCACGCGCAGGGCTTCGGAAAAATGCAGCACATAGGCTTTGCTGGCGTAGTAGGTGCTCATCCATGGGCCGGGGCTGTATGCAGCCACCGACGCGACATTGAGGATCTGCCCGCCACCCAGCAGTGCCATGCTGTTACCCAGCGCATGGCAGAGGCGGGTGAGGGCGAGGATATTGACCTCGATGAGGTCCTGCTCGGTCATCCAGTCTTGCGCGAGAAACGGCCCGCAGGTGCCGATGCCGGCACAATTGACCAGCAGATCGATCTGCCGGTCGCCTTCTTCCAGCTCCAGCAAAAAGCCCGACAGGCGCAACGGTTCGCCGAGGTCGCAGGCGCGAAACAATACTTCGACATCGAAACGCTGGGTCAGCTCGATGGCGATACTTTCCAGCTGATCACGCTGTCGTGCCACCAGAATCAGGCTGCGGCCGCGCCGGGCCAGCGCTTCGGCCATGGCCAGGCCGATGCCGCTGGAAGCGCCGGTGATCAGAGCGTAACGGGTCATGCAGTTCTCCATCGCAACAGCTCCGCACCGGCGACGCGGTTGTCGCGGCAGGGAGCGCTGTTCATTCTTGCGCAGAGTCTACAGGGGCCTGCGCCGGTTCGGCTGCCTCGTCGGAGGAAATCGCTGGCGGCTCGACAACCTCAACTTCGTCGGTGGTCACCGAGCCGCTGTCATAGCTGCTCTCCAGATTGCTTTCATATTCTTCCTGCACAGCCGAGAAGCCGCCAAGCAGGCCGCCGGCAAAAATCAGTGCGAAGAATACGATCCACAACGAGCACAGCACTTTGACCGCCGTGCTGTTCGGTGGCGGCGGCGGGCCATAGCGGTTGGCGCCGGCATTGCCGGGTACGACCATGATCACCAGCGGGAAAAAACTGCCCACGAAGGGCACCAGATTCAACAGCCACAGCCAGCCCGACCAGCCGATATCGTGCAGGCGCTGAACGCTGAACAGAATGCTGACGATCATGAAGCCGAGGAACAGGAAGACCGCAAGAATGCCGCCGAGGATCAGGCCGGTAGTCGAGTCGCCGCTGACCAAGCCCAACGCAATCAAGGCGAATACGCCGACGATGGGCAGGGTCACCAGGCTCAAGACCATGGTCCAGGCCAGAAAGCGCAGGCGACCGATCCGGCCTTCGACGCTGAATGGCTTGAGCGTGGCGAACGGCGGCAGAGCTTCACCGACATTGGCGCGGGGTGGGGCGTAAGGCGAGTCGGGTTCCGCCACCGCTGCAGGGTTATCGTGGACATCCGCCAGATTCAGCTCGATGGCTGTTTCCGCTTCGATCCGCGCATCGATCCCGGTTTTGTTCAACGCCTGCAGATACGTCTGCGCATCGCTGTGAGACAAATCACGTTTGAGAGCGACGGTGCGGCCATTGAACAGGCGCTCGATGGCGGCCACATCGCTTCTGAACAGATCCGCCAGATTCAGTTTGGCGGTGGTGAGGTCGACGCCGGGCTGTAGCGCGCCGTCGAAGACGATCTTGTAACGGGTGTCGCTCATGGCCGAGGCATCCTTGTCGCGATTCATTTGGCAGCCAGTCTGATCAGGACTGGCCAGATATGTTTTTCAGCGCGGCCAGCGTTGTGGCAACTGTGCAGCGCGCGCTTGGGCCTGACGATATTCAGCGTCGAGCCGCGCGATCAACTGATCCACGCTTGGCAGATCACCAATCTGGCCAACACCCTGACCCGCCGACCACACGGTCTTCCAGGCTTTGGCTTCATCGTTGATCGGCTTGAGCTTGTCGCCGAAATTGACCTCGCCCTTGCCTTGCAGGGCCGCCATGTCGAAACCGGCCGCCTCCAGGCTCTGGCGCATGAAACTGGCCGGCACTCCCGACACCGCTGGAGTATGAATGATGTCAGCAGCCTTGGCTGTCAGCAGCATTTCTTTATAAGCGTCAGGCGCGTGACTTTCGGTGGTGCCGATAAATCGCGTACCGAAGTAGGCCAAATCCGCGCCGAGCAGCTGCGCGGCGAGAATCTCATGGCCGTGGTTCAAACATCCTGCAAGCAACAGCGTCTTGTCGAAAAACTCACGGATCTCGGCAATCAGCGCAAACGGACTCCAGGTGCCGGCATGCCCGCCGGCGCCGGCCGCGACGGCAATCAGCCCGTCGACACCCGCTTCAGCGGCTTTCTCGGCATGGCGCCGCGTGGTCACGTCGTGAAACACCAGACCGCCGTAGCTGTGCACCGCGTCGACCAGTTCCTTCACCGCGCCGAGGCTGGTGATAACGATCGGCACCTTATGCTCCACGCAGATGTCCAGATCCGCCTGAAGGCGCGGGTTGCTGTGGTGAACAATCAGGTTCACCGCATAAGGGGCCGGATTATCCAGCGCCGCCAGGCCCGCTTCGATCTGTTCCAGCCAAGCCTTGAACCCACTGCTTTCGCGTTGGTTCAGCGCCGGAAAGCTGCCGACCACGCCGTTGCGGCAGCAGGCGAGCACCAGTTCCGGATTGGAGATCAGGAACATCGGCGCTGCTACTACGGGCAGACGCAGACGTTGTTCGAGCAGAGCGGGCAGCGACATTGAGAACACCCCGAGGATCTGTATTGGTTGAAGTTAGAACGGCTTGACCACGACCAGAATTACGATAGCCAGCAATATCAGAACCGGCACTTCATTGAACCAGCGATAAAAGACATGGCTGCGGGTGTTTTCGCCACGGGCGAAGCGTTTTACCTGCGCGCCGCACATATGGTGGTAACCGATCAGCAGAACGACCAGAGTCAGTTTTGCGTGAATCCAGCCGCCCTGGCTGAAAAGGCTCGGGTTGAGGTAGATCAGCCAGCCACCGAAGATCAGCGTGGCGATCATCGCCGGGCCCATGATGCCGCGATACAGCTTGCGCTCCATGACGCTGAAGCGTTCCTGGCTGATCGTGTCGGTGCTTTGCGCGTGGTAAACGAACAGGCGCGGCAAGTAGAACAGCCCGGCAAACCAGCAGACGACGCTGACAATGTGAAACGCTTTGAGCCATAGATAGAGCATTTTTGGTTATTCCCTCATTCACGGTAGCCAGATAGTAGAGGCTTGAGCGTCCGCGCGTCACCTTGGCGGTTGTCGCAGGCGCGCGCGGCCCCTATTATCGACGGCTTTCCAGTGGGTTCGTTGAGGGCAGGTTTATGGTCAAGGTCGGTATCGTCGGCGGCACGGGTTACACCGGTGTCGAACTGCTGCGTCTGTTGGCACAGCATCCGCAGGCAGAAGTGGTCGTCATCACTTCCCGATCCGAGGCCGGTCTGGCCGTGGCTGACATGTACCCGAACCTGCGCGGTCACTATGACGGGCTGGCGTTCAGCGTGCCGGACGTGAAAACCCTTGGCGCCTGCGACGTGGTTTTCTTCGCCACGCCACACGGTGTGGCTCACGCCTTGGCAGGCGAGCTGCTGGCGGCGGGCACCAAGGTCATCGACCTGTCCGCCGACTTCCGTCTGCAAGATGCTGATGAATGGGCCAAGTGGTACGGCCAGCCACACGGCGCACCGCAATTGCTGGACGAAGCGGTCTATGGTCTGCCGGAAGTCAATCGCGAGCAGATCAAGAAAGCGCGCCTGATCGCGGTGCCGGGTTGCTATCCGACCGCAACGCAATTGGGTTTCCTGCCATTGCTGGAAGCAGGTCTGGCCGACGCATCGCGTTTGATCGCCGACTGCAAATCTGGTGTCAGTGGTGCCGGGCGTGGTGCCGCTGTAGGTTCTTTGTACTCCGAGACGTCGGAAAGCATGAAGGCCTATGCGGTAAAAGGTCATCGTCATCTGCCGGAAATTCGCCAGGGCCTGCGTCGCGCGGCGGGCAAGGACGTCGGCCTGACCTTCGTCCCGCACCTGACGCCGATGATTCGCGGTATTCACTCCACGCTCTACGCGACAGTAGCGGATCGCTCGGTTGATCTGCAGGCACTGTTCGAAAAGCGCTATGCCAACGAACCGTTCGTCGATGTCATGCCAGCCGGCAGCCACCCGGAAACCCGTAGCGTGCGCGGCGCCAACGTCTGCCGCATCGCCGTGCATCGTCCACAGGATGGCGATTTGGTGGTCGTACTCTCGGTGATTGACAACCTGGTCAAGGGCGCCTCGGGCCAGGCGGTGCAGAACATGAACATTCTGTTCGGACTGGACGAGCGCTTCGGCCTGTCACACGCCGGCATGCTGCCTTAAAAGCAGCTGCGAGCTTCAAGCTACAAGCTACAAGAGATCAGAGGCAAGCTTGAAGCTCACCGCTTGAAGCTTGCCGCTGCTCCTCTAATAGTTGACCAATTTTCTAGGACAAGCGGATAATGCGCGTCATCACGCATTATGGCGGCGTAACGCCGGGAGATAGTCAGCATGAGCGTCGAATCCTTCACCCCCACGGCTTTGCAATTCACTCAAGGTGCTGCGCACAAGGTGAAGAGCCTGGTCGATGAAGAGGGGAATGATCGCTTGAAGCTGCGCGTATTTGTTACGGGCGGCGGTTGTTCAGGGTTTCAATACGGTTTCACCTTCGATGAGGACGTGGCCGATGACGACACCATCGTCGAGCGCGAAGGCGTGAGCCTGGTGGTCGATCCGATGAGCTTCCAGTACCTGGCCGGTGCCGAGGTGGATTATCAGGAAGGTCTGGAAGGTTCGCGCTTCGTGATCAAGAACCCGAATGCCACCACGACTTGTGGTTGCGGGTCGTCGTTCTCGATCTGATCGCGCTTCACCGCACACAACAAAACGCCGCAGAGCCTTTCGGTTCTGCGGCGTTTTTGTGTCTGAAGCTTATACCGGGTAGATGGCGCCGAGTACGCGCAGGCCGCGAGCGCCGGTGACGCTTGGCCGATTGGCGGCGATGCCTTCGAGACAGCAATGAGCGAGCCAGGCGAAGGCCATGGCTTCTACCCAATCCGGATCAACCCCGTGAGTTGCGGTGCTGGCGACTTCGGTATTCGGCAGGAGATCCGCCAGACGTTTCATCAGTGTGGCGTTGTGAGCGCCGCCGCCACAAACCAGCAATTCCTGAGTGTCCGATTGAGCGCTTTGTAGCGACTCGACGATGGTCAGCGCCGTCAGTTCGAGCAGCGTGGCCTGAACGTCTTCGGCTGCGAAGGTTGGCAGGTTCGAAAGATGCTGTTCCAGCCATGGCAGATTGAAGACTTCCCGGCCGGTACTCTTCGGGCCTTTGGTGACGAAGAACGGGTCGCTGAGCAGTGCCGTGAGCAGGGCTGGTTCAACCTTGCCGATCGCAGCCCATTTGCCGTCCCGGTCATAGTTCTCGCCCCGTTGCCGGTGAATCCAGGCGTCCATCAGAACATTCCCCGGTCCGCAGTCGAAACCGGCTACAGGTTTGTTCGGCTCAATCAGGCTGAGATTGCTGAATCCGCCGACATTCAAGACTGCCTGGTTACCAGTACGCTCTTCAAACAACGCTTCGTGAAAGGCTGGCACCAGAGGCGCACCTTGGCCACCCGCTGCGACATCGCGACTGCGGAAATCGCTGACGACGGTAATACCGGTCAACTCAGTCAGCAGGGCTGGATTACCGATCTGCACGGTAAACCCGCGCGCCGGCTCATGGCGAATGGTCTGACCGTGGCTACCGATGGCACGAATGGCATCGGGCTTGAGTTGTTGTTGCGCGAGGAGGGTGTGAATGCCCGACGCGGCAAGTTCGACCCAGTGTTGCTGGGCAATCGCCGAGCGGGCGATCTCGTCGGGGCCGCTGGCGCACAAGCCAAGCAGCTCGGCGCGCAGGGAGTCAGGCATTGGCAGGTAGTGGGTGGCGATCAGTTTGATCGCCGAGGTCTGCTCGATCAGGGCGATGTCCAGCCCGTCGAGACTGGTTCCGGACATCACACCGATATACAGGGCCATGGCTTAGCGCTTGCTCGAAGCCAACATGGTGGCCTTCTCTTGATCCATGCGCGCCATCAACGGCTGGCTCTGCGCGAGGAAGCGCGCGCGTTCGGACTTGGCGATCGGATCGGCCATCGGCAGCTTCTGGCCCAGCGGATCGACGTGAACGCCGTTGACCTGGAACTCATAGTGCAAATGCGGGCCGGTGGAAAGGCCAGTTGTACCGATATAGCCAATGACTTGACCTTGCTTCACGCTGCCACCGGTTTTCACGCCTTTGGCAAAGCCCTGCATATGGCCATAGAGCGTACGGTAAGTGTTGCCGTGCTGAATGATCACAGTGTTGCCGTAACCACCACGACGACCGGCCAGCAACACTTTGCCGTCACCGGCAGCCTTGATCGGCGTGCCTCGCGGCGCTGCATAATCGACACCTTTGTGCGCGCGGATCTTGTTGAGGATAGGGTGCTTGCGGCCCATGGAGAACTTCGAGCTGATGCGGGCGAAGTCAACCGGCGTACGGATGAAGGCCTTGCGCATGCTGTTGCCATCGGCAGTGTAATAGCTGCTGTTGCCTTGTTTGTTGGTGTAGCGCACAGCGGTGTAGGTCTTGCCGCGGTTGGTGAAGCGCGCCGACAGGATCGGGCCGGTGCCGACAGCCTTGCCGTTGATGACTTTCTGCTCGTAGATCACATCGAATTCATCACCCTGACGAATGTCCTGCGCGAAATCGATGTCGTAGCCAAAGACACTGGCCATGTCCATGGTCATGCTGTGAGAAAGGCCGGCGCGGGCTGCGGACTGCGACAGTGAGCTGTTGATGACACCGTGGACGTAGGCAGTGCGAACGGTTGGCTTGGCGGTGACACGATTGAACGTATAGCCCTTATCGTTCTTGGTCAGAGTAATCGTTTCAATGTCGCTGACCTTGCTGTGCAGGCTGGTCAACTGTCCTTCCGGGTTGAGTTCGAATTCGAGTTTCTGGCCGCGCTTGAGTTGGCTGAACTGCTTGGCTTGCTTGTCGCTTGCCAGTATTTCGTGCACGGAGGCTGCCGGTAGGCCGACTTTTTCAAACAGGGTAGACAGCGTATCGCCTTTGGAAACCACGACCTCACGGTGCCCAGGCTCTTTTGGTTTCTCAGCAGGGGCTACAGGTGCCGGCGCGGTTTCAGCGGTTTGCGCGGCGTTTTCGTCGCTGTTTTCGATTTGTGCGAACGGCGAAGCTACGGGCTCGTTTGTGGCTTGAGTCGCATCAGCAGCGTCTTGATCTTGTGTCAGTTGTTCAGCAGGACTCTCCAGTTCAAGACTCAGAGTCGTCTTTTTGGCTTCAACATCGCTGGAGGGAAATACCAGCAGCGCCAGGCTGAGAAGGGCGGCGATTCCACTTGCGGCGAGCAGGTGGGTCTTCGGGTAAAGCGGGGGCGCTTTAGACGGTTCTGTGGTCATAGGTAATTTTTGACTTTGAAATAGATGAATTGGAAAAGATGAATGACATGATGAAGATGAAATAACTGTATAAAATATAACCAAATCATCGCTGAAGCAAGTCTACAGACCTCGGGTCTGTGGATTGGTGTCCGTGCGCCGGGCA
>NZ_JAHSTX010000003.1 GCF_019145375.1 Pseudomonas triticicola
ACTCGACAGCTCCTACTCTTCGCCCATCTGCGACTGCAGATAGTTTTCCAGGCCGATCTTGTCGATCAGGCCGAGCTGGGTTTCCAGCCAGTCGATGTGTTCTTCTTCCGACTCGAGGATGTCTTCGAGCAGTTCACGGCTGCCGAAGTCGCCAACGGTTTCGCAGTGGGCGATGGCGGCTTTCAGGTCGGCATGGCCGGTCTTTTCGATGCGCAGGTCGCATTCGAGCATCTCGCGGGTGTGTTCGCCGATGTGCAGCTTGCCCAGGTCCTGGACGTTCGGCAGGCCTTCAAGGAACAGGATGCGCTTGATCAGCTTGTCCGCGTGTTTCATCTCGTCGATGGATTCGTGGTATTCGTGCTTGCCGAGCTTGTTCAGACCCCAATCTTCATACATGCGCGCATGCAGAAAGTATTGATTGATCGCGACCAGCTCATTGGCGAGGATCTTGTTGAGATGCTGGATGACTGTAATGTCGCCTTTCATGATCGGAGTCCTGCCCTGTATTAACCGTATATAAGGCGGAGTTTGAGCTTGGCAGTTATAAGTGTCAAACCTAAGTTATTGAATAATAAATGAAAATTAATCGGAATAAGAATGTTTGTGTTCCGCGTCTGGACGCTAAGCAATTGATTTTCAGGCATAAAAAAACCGGACATCGAGTCCGGTTCTTTGAAATGGGGCATTTACGCAGCAGTAAATTCTACCGGGTAAGGGATCGCGGCCTGGGCGGTTTGCAGCTTGGTCAGGGTTTCGCGCACCACTTCCTTGGCAAGGCAGGCGCATTTGCCACACTGGCTGGCGACGCCGGTGGCCTGGCGAACTTCTTTGTAGCTGCAGCAACCTTCATAGATCGCTTCGCGGATCTGTCCGTCGGTGACGCCAGTGCAGAGGCAAACATACATAAGTAAGAACCGTCGCTGGTTGTGACTCAATTGCGATGGATCTTAATGTTAACGAGAATGATTGTCAAAGTGCTTTCGGAACGCTTCGCAGCCAATTTCCCAGCGACTGACGAACGGTATTTTCCAAATGCGCGTCTGACCCCATGAATACGCAGTGGATAACCGAACAGGGAAAATCCGTTACGGACAGGCCAAACACGCAGTGTATGATGGTCGTCCCTTGCGAAGAGGGTTCGTGTCACAGGGCTGTCGCCTGAGGGTGACAGGCTGGCACGGACCCTGAACTTCAAGTTTTTACACCAGGAGATATCAATGAGCGTACTCGTAGGCAAACAAGCCCCAGACTTCACCGTCCCGGCCGTACTCGGCAATGGCGAGATCGTTGACAGCTTCACCCTGTCCTCGGCCATCAAAGGCAAATACGGCCTGGTGTTCTTCTACCCGCTGGACTTCACCTTCGTCTGCCCGTCCGAGCTGATCGCTCTGGACAACCGCATGGCTGACTTCAAGGCGCGCAACGTTGAAGTGATCGCTGTGTCGATCGACTCGCACTTCACCCACAACGCCTGGCGCAACACTCCAGTGAACAATGGCGGCATCGGCCAGGTGAAATACACCATGGCTGCCGACATGAAGCACGACATCGCCAAGGCATACGACGTTGAATCCGAAGGCGGCGTGGCTTTCCGTGGCGCATTCCTGATCGACGACAAAGGGGTGGTTCGCTCGCAGATCATCAACGACCTGCCGCTGGGCCGTAACATGGAAGAGCTGATCCGTCTGGTCGACGCACTGCAATTCCACGAAGAGCACGGCGAAGTCTGCCCGGCCAACTGGAAGAAAGGCGACAAAGGCATGAACGCTTCGCCGGAAGGCGTTGCGGCTTACCTGACCGAGAACGCTGCCGCCCTGTAAGGCGCAACGTCGAGGTAGAAAAAAACCGGCCCATGTGGGCCGGTTTTTTCATGCGCGGGATTTGTTCGCCGACGATCAGTCGTCGAAGTCTTCCCAGCCGCCCATCTGCTTCCAGCGATTGACGATGCCGCAGAACAGCTCAGCGGTCTTTTCGGTGTCGTAACGTGCCGAGTGCGCTTCACGACCGTCGAAATCGATGCCAGCCGCCTGACAGGCTTTCGCCAGTACAGTCTGACCGTACGCCAGACCCGCCAGGGTCGCGGTGTCGAAACTGGAGAACGGGTGGAACGGGTTGCGCTTCATGTCCAGGCGCGCAACTGCTGCGTTGAGGAAGCCCAGGTCGAAACTGCTGTTGTGCCCGACCAGAATTGCCCGCTTGCAGCCGTTGGCTTTCAGCGCCTTGCGGATCCCACGGAAGATGTCGGTCAGCGCGGTTTCTTCGCTGACGGCCATGCGCAGCGGGTGATCGAGCTTGATCCCGGTGAACTCCAGCGCTGCCGCTTCAACGTTCGCACCTTCGAATGGCTCGACGCGGAAGAAGTAGGTGTGATCAGGGTAGACGAAACCCTTTTCATCCATGGCGATGGTGGTCGCGGCAATCTCCAGCAGGGCATCGGTGGCTGCGTTGAAGCCACCGGTTTCTACGTCGACGACAACCGGCAGGTAGCCGCGAAAACGCGCTGCCATCGGATGACGGGAACCCCCGCCGCCACCTTGACCGTCCAGTTCATCGTCGAAATTGTCTTCACTCACGCGTGTTCCTCCAGCAGGCGCCAGCGCAGTTTTTCACCGGCGCGCAGCGGGATAACGGTCAGCTCGCCAAATGGCAGACTGGTCGGGGCGGTCCATTCTTCGCGGACCAGGGTGATGCGATCGGTGTTTGCCGGCAGGCCGTAGAAACGCGGGCCGTTGAGGCTGGCGAAGGCTTCGAGTTTGTCCAGC
This sequence comes from Pseudomonas triticicola, assembly GCF_019145375.1. Classification (NCBI taxonomy): domain Bacteria; kingdom Pseudomonadati; phylum Pseudomonadota; class Gammaproteobacteria; order Pseudomonadales; family Pseudomonadaceae; genus Pseudomonas; species Pseudomonas triticicola. The sequence goes on from NZ_JAHSTX010000003.1 coordinate 2,763, forward strand.
GCGTTACGCTGTTCGAACGCTTCGGCATACATCTCGATGGCGGCGTAGGCGGTATAGCAACCGGCGCAACCGCAGGCAGCTTCCTTGGCGTGCTGGGCGTGGGGCGCCGAGTCGGTGCCGAGGAAGAACTTGGCGCTGCCACTGGTGGCCGCGTCGAGCAAGGCTTCCTGATGGGTATTGCGCTTGAGAATCGGCAAGCAGTAGAAGTGCGGCCGAATCCCGCCGACCAGCATGTGGTTGCGGTTGTACAGCAGGTGATGCGCGGTGATGGTCGCGCCGACGTTGGCCGAAGCCTCGTTGACGAACTGTACGGCGTCACCGGTGGTGATGTGTTCGAACACCACTTTCAGCGTCGGGAAGCGTTCGACCACGCGGCGCATGTGCTCGTCGATGAAAATCTTTTCGCGGTCGAACACATCGACGTCGCCACGCGTGACTTCACCGTGGATCAACAGCGGCATGCCGACTTCGGCCATGGCTTCCAGCGCCGGGAAGATCTTGTCGATGCTGGTCACGCCGGAGTCGGAGTTGGTGGTCGCGCCGGCCGGGTACAGCTTGGCGGCGTAGACGAAACCGCTGGCCTTGGCCTGACGAATTTCTTCCGGTTGGGTGCGATCGGTGAGGTACAGCACCATCAACGGCTCGAACTGACTGCCGGCCGGGCGGGCGGCGAGAATGCGCTGGCGATAGCCGTCGGCTTCAGCGGCGTTGCGCACCGGCGGTACCAGGTTCGGCATGATGATCGCGCGCCCGAAGGTGCGGGCCACATCGGCAACGGTATTGGTCAACACGGCACCATCGCGAAGATGAATGTGCCAGTCGTCGGGACGCAGCAGGGTCAGGCGGTCGGACATGAGGGGATTCCAGGCGGGTCAAACTGAGGCGAATGCTACCGGAAAAGACTCTTGCAGGCACCCGCTATCAAGTTTTGCCACACGCGTCCGATATCCCGAAGGTATGCCGTAGACATTGTGTGAATCGGTGTTTGTGTTTCACAAGCCAATGGAGCCTCCCGTGCGCCAGCGTTATTTAGCCCTGCTCAGTGTGTTTGCCAGCCTTCCCGCGATGGCGCTGACCTACCAGACCCGTCTGGAGAACATTGAGTGGACGGTCGCCGGCGACCAGTTCGAATGCCGCCTGACCCAGCCGATCACCGATTTCGGCTCGGGCGAGTTCGTGCGCAAGGCCGGTGAGCAGGCGATCTTTCGCCTGAATGCCCACAACGCCATGCTTGGCGGCGGTTCGGCGACTTTGCTCGCTGCCGCTGCACCGTGGCAGCCGGGGCGTGGCGATATCAATTTGGGCTCGGTACGGCTGGGCAGCGGCAACGTGTTGTTCAACAGCTCGCAATCCCAGGCCGGTGGTCTGATCAGTGGTCTGCTGGACGGTCGCAGCCCGGTGGTACGCCGCGCGTCGGGCGATGGCCGCGTCTCCGAAGTGCGTTTGTTGCCGGTGAAATTCAGCAAGGCGTTCAACGACTATCAAGGCTGCGTGGCGAAATTGCTGCCGCAGAATTTCGACCAGATCAAGCAGTCGCAGATCGGCTTCCCCGGCGAAGGCGTTGAGCTGGACCCGGCTGCCAAGGCCAAGCTGCAAGTGATGCTCGAATACATGAAGGCCGACCCGACGGTGAACCACATTGACCTCGACGGTCACTCAGACAACAGCGGCAATCGTCTGACCAACCGCGAATTGTCGCGCCGCCGCGCGCTGGCGGTGGTGGATTTCTTCAAGGCCAACGGCATCCAGGAATCGCAGATCACCGTGCGTTTCCACGGCGAGCAGTATCCGATCGTGCCGAACACCAGCAAGGCCAATCGTGCGAAGAACCGTCGGGTCAACGTGAAACTGTCGCGCGTCGCACCGGCTACCGCCCCGGCTCCGGCGCCGCAAGCGAGTACGCCGGCCACGGCCGCAGCGACTTCCTGACCCGCCGGTCATCGTCGCGCTCTCGACAGATTCTGTCGCTTTGTCGTCTTAAGCTGTCGCGCCTCTGTAAATTATCGCGTTTGAGCGGTAGACTCCCCGGCTTTCCGTAGAACCCCGTGGAGTGATGGCATGGCGGACGTAAACAAGGTCGTTCTGGCGTATTCCGGCGGCCTGGACACTTCGGTGATCCTCAAGTGGCTGCAGGATACTTATAACTGTGAAGTGGTGACCTTCACCGCTGATCTCGGTCAAGGCGAAGAGGTCGAGCCGGCCCGCGCCAAGGCTCAGGCCATGGGCGTCAAAGAAATCTACATCGACGACCTGCGCGAAGAATTCGTGCGTGATTTCGTGTTCCCGATGTTCCGCGCCAACACCGTTTACGAAGGCGAGTACCTGCTGGGTACTTCCATCGCCCGTCCGCTGATCGCCAAGCGCCTGATTGAAATCGCCAACGAAACCGGCGCCGACGCGATTTCCCACGGTGCTACCGGCAAGGGCAACGACCAGGTGCGCTTCGAACTGGGCGCCTACGCGCTCAAGCCAGGCGTGAAAGTGATCGCCCCTTGGCGCGAGTGGGACTTGCTGTCCCGCGAGAAGCTGATGGACTACGCCGAGAAGCACGCGATCCCGATCGAACGCCACGGCAAGAAAAAATCTCCGTACTCGATGGACGCCAACCTGCTGCACATCTCTTATGAAGGCGGCGTGCTGGAAGACACCTGGACCGAGCACGAAGAAGACATGTGGCGCTGGACCGTCTCCCCGGAGAAGGCTCCCGACACCCCGCAGTACCTGGAACTGACCTACCGCAACGGCGACATCGTCGCGCTGGACGGCGTCGAAATGACCCCGGCCACCGTACTGGCGACGCTGAACAAGATCGGCGGCGAGCACGGCATCGGTCGTCTCGACATCGTCGAAAACCGTTATGTCGGCATGAAGTCCCGTGGCTGCTACGAAACTCCGGGCGGCACCATCATGCTGCGCGCTCACCGCGCCATCGAGTCGATCACTCTGGACCGCGAAGTCGCTCACCTCAAAGACGAGCTGATGCCCAAGTACGCCAGCCTGATCTACACCGGCTACTGGTGGAGCCCTGAGCGTCTGATGCTGCAACAGATGATCGACGCTTCGCAGGTCAACGTGAACGGCGTAGTGCGCCTGAAGTTGTACAAAGGCAACGTCATCGTTACTGGCCGCAAGTCCGACGACTCACTGTTCGACGCCAACATCGCCACCTTCGAAGAAGATGGCGGCGCTTACAACCAGGCCGATGCGGCGGGCTTCATCAAGCTCAACGCGCTGCGCATGCGCATTGCTGCCAACAAGGGCCGCAAGTTGTTCTAAGCGGCTCAGACCCACGCGCAATAAAAAAGGCGGCCAGTTCAGGGCCGCCTTTTTTTTCGGAATTTTCATCGAATTCATCAAGCCGTTTCTCTTGTCTGCCTGTTTGCGGGTCGCCCGTCAGCTTGTTCGCCCCAGCAAAGTGACTGTCTGAGTGCACAGGTTGTAAACGACACACAACGTTGTACCTGAGCTTTTCTTCGCCTGTTTGAGCTGTTGCAGCGCGGTATGTGCCGGAGAGTCCGAAACATGATTCGACAGGAAAACCAGAACACGCGGGTTTTTTTTCCCACCGCTCCGGAGAATGTCGAGAATCGCATCGAACTCTCTGGACGCGTCAACATCTCTGGCGTCGATGATGTTCAGTTCGCTGATCAGTGGTGACAGTTTGATCGTCTGGACCACCGGGCTGGTCTGGCTCTCCGGGTCGAGCGGTGGGTCGGGCGCGTTGTGGATCCTGCATGGACGCTGAAATCCGCCGCCTGCGATGTTGCTGGATACCACGCAGCTGGTTATCTCGAAAGCGCACGGTTCATCGGTTTTGCGCAACGGTACTTTTCGTTCGCTCTCGCGTTCCGGATGTTCAGTCGCCTTGAGGAAGCTTTTGTCTTTGCCAAAATCCGAGGGTGAGTAGAGGGAGCGGTGATTGAAGTTGAGCGTGATGAAAAAAAGAAATAACAAATAAAAGGGAAAGCTGATCAGAAACCACACATAGATTTCCCGATCTTTATTATCAAGAAACGGCAGCGAGACCGCCGCTGATGTTTCAGAAAGAATGGCAAATATGGCGATAACTGTCATTGGATTGGTTATCTTGTTCTTTATCTTGAGCATGATTAAGTTCTATGTTGTTTGGTTGGTGTTGACTGTTTCTATATATAGCAAAAGCGGTCATTAAAGTTTTTCGACTGTTGTTTCAAGTTTTATAGACTGGGTGAGGGTGTGTCGAATGCGCGGTGCTGCCGCTTCGTTACGTCATATGTCTAATCGGCAATCAGCACGAGCAATCCGGGGAAAATCACGTTGCTGATGACTTTGGCGCGGAGTAGGGCTCGTAAGCATTCAAGGGGAAAAACGATGCGGTCTTGAAGCAAGCAGTGCTATTACGGTAGGTGTGGCGGGGTCTATTTGTGGGAATTATCCTCAATACGTGTAGGGAATGTCTCTCGATGCAAGGGCGTGTAAAAGTTGCTATGCGCTACAGCAAGTGACTGGGATATCGTGCGTGTTCTAAAAATTCGAACAGCGAAAACTGGACTTGCCCATGAATAAAGTGCTGATCGTGGATGACCACCCCGTCATTCGACTTGCGGTACGTATGCTGATGGAACGGCATGGCTACGAAGTCATTGCAGAAACGGATAATGGCGTTGATGCACTACAAATTGCTCGTGAACAAATACCGGATCTTGTCATTCTGGATATTGGAATACCCAAACTCGATGGGCTGGAAGTTATTGCTCGCCTGACTTCCACCGCTATGCCGGTGAAAGTGCTGGTGCTGACTTCCCAGGCTCCCGGACATTTTTCAATGCGTTGCATGCAATCGGGTGCAGCGGGTTATGTGTGCAAGCAGCAGGACCTGACCGAACTGCTGAGTGCGATCAAGGCAGTTCTGTCCGGCTACAGCTATTTCCCCAATCAGGCCCTGCACACCGTGCGTACGAGTTTGGGCAATGCGAGTGAGGCGGACATGGTTGATCGTCTGTCCGGGCGGGAAATGATGGTGTTGCAGCAATTGGCGCGCGGCAAGACCAACAAGGAAATCGCAGACGGCATGTTTTTGAGCAACAAGACTGTAAGCACTTACAAGACTCGCCTGTTGCTGAAACTCAATGCGCGGTCTCTGGTTGATCTGATCGAGTTGGCGCAGCGCAACGGCCTTGTTTGAACGATTCGACAGCTGAGAACGTCATGGGCCGATCAAGCTCGGTTGTCGCAGAAAATGAAAAGCCTCCGCTTCGGGAGGCCTTCAGGTATCACAGATCAAAATCGTAATCGGCCAATTGCCTTTGCAGTCGGCGCTCCTCAAGCAGGTTGTCGATTGTGCGACGCTTGCTGAGGTTGGTCTTCGCCACCTCGACCACCGGTTCGACCTCATCGGCCTCGACGGCAATAAAATCTTCTTCTACATCCAGTTGCTCTTTGTCGGTACTCATGAAGTCAACTCCCGGCTAAGACTGCCTTTGGCGCTCCTTATATCGACATTACTGCGGCGGGTAAAAAAGATTTTTTCAATCGATGGATACGAAAAACCGATGACGGCTCAATCGTCAGAAGTTTTATGTTTGTATTCGCACAGATCTTCGATGCGGCAGCTGCCACAGCGCGGTTTACGCGCCAGGCAAACATAGCGGCCATGCAAAATCAGCCAGTGATGGGAGTCGAGCAGGAATTCTTTCGGTACAAACTTCATCAGCTTCATTTCAACTTCCACCACATTTTTCCCCGGCGCGATGCCGGTGCGATTGCTGACGCGGAAAATGTGCGTGTCGACCGCCATGGTCAATTGACGGAAAGCGGTGTTGAGCACCACGTTGGCGGTCTTGCGCCCGACGCCGGGCAGGGCTTCCAGTTCTTCTCGGGTTTGCGGGACTTCACCGCCGTGCCGTTCAACCAGCAGACGGCAGGTTTCGATGACGTTTTTCGCCTTGCTGTTGTACAGGCCGATGGTCTTGATGTACTCCGACAGCCCCTCGACACCCAGCGCATGAATCGCGGCGGGTGTGTTGGCGACGGGAAAGAGTTTGGCCGTCGCCTTGTTGACCCCGACATCGGTGGACTGCGCCGAAAGAATCACCGCAATCAGCAGCTCGAACGGCGAAGAGTAGGCCAGTTCGGTTTTCGGCTCGGGATTGTCTTCGTGCAGTCGGCGAAATATCTCAAGACGTTTTGCAGCATTCATGGGCGATGCGTTTCCTTGATGACAGAGTTGCGGCGTGTCCACGCCTGACGTACGGCGAGAAGCAGGCCCAGTAAAACGAAAGCGCCGGGGACCAGCGTAAACAGATGCAGCCCCTCGGGGAACAAAACCAGACCTTGCCAATGCTCCGAAAGACCTCGGCCAAGGCTGCCATAACCGATGATCTCGCGCAGCCCGCCGACCACCAGCATGAGCGCGCCGAACAAGGCGCAGCGTTTGAAGCTGACAGCGACGGGCTCGCGGAAGGCATCGTGGTATTCAAGCACGACGCAGTGCAAGGCGATCAGCCCTATGTAGAGCCCAGATGTTTGCTGCCATGGCAAAAACCAGAGTTGCGCCACAATATCCGCGCAACTGGTCAACGTCGCGGCAAGTATCAGGCTGGCTAGCAACGCGCGGGTGCCCGTCAGGCGCTCGCGCAGCGGCGACATGCAAACGGCAAAAACGCCAAGTACCGCGCCGAGCATCAAGGTTATCCCCAGTGCAGCGCTAAATGTTTGTGTGGCGCCCAATAGTGGCACCAGCATCAATAAACTCACCGTGGGTTTCATGAGCCAGTTCCTAACAGCAGCGCCCGATGCTCATCGAAATAACGCAGTGCGTCATGAATCGCGTTGATGGCGGCACGGGAAGTTATGGTCGCGCCAGCGATTTGATCGAACTGCCCCTGATCCTTTTTCAGCGCCCAACCGGCGTCTGTCGGCTCAGTACGGGATGTGCCGACGAAGGCCTGAAGCCAGGCATTCGGCCATTCACCGATGTGACCACCCAATCCCGGCGTTTCGCGCTGCTCAAGGGTTTTCACGCCTAGAACTCTGCCGTTTGCATCGATGGCTATCAGCAGTTCCAGAGTACCTGCGTAACCTTCGCTGCGACTGCGCAACAGCACCGCGACTGTCTGTCCGGAGCGGGTCGCTCGATAGCCGCCTGACAGCGTGCTATGGCGCAAAACAGGCTCGGCGAGCGTCAGCGGTTGCTCCAGCGGCTGATTATCGTAGAGCGCGGCAGGCATGACATCGAGCAATTGGCGGCTGTCGAGCAAGCGCTGCTCGCTGGCAATCTGCGGTGCACTGCTGCGCTGCAACACGTATGTCGCGCTCGCGCCAATGAGTGCCAGCAGCACCAGGGTCGCGACGCTCGCTGGGCCGTTCACGCGGTCGCCTTCGACTGGCGGCTGGCGGCGAAGCGCTCCAGCGTCGGCACCAGCAGATTCATCAGCAACACCGCAAACGCGACGCCGTCCGGGTAACCACCCCAAGTACGAATCAGATAGGTGAGCAAGCCGACGCCAATGCCGAACAGCAGGCGGGCGAGGGCGCTTTTCGCGCCGGACACAGGTTCGGTCACGATAAAAAATGCACCGAGCATGGTCGCGCCGCTGAGCAGATGAAACAGCGGCGAACCATGGGAATCCGACCCCGATCCGTTCCAGCACAACAGGCTGATGACAAACAGGCTGGCGAGCATCCCCACCGGTGCGTGCCATGAAAAGATCCGCCGCTGCAACAGCAGCAGGCCGCCGAGCAGAAACGCCAGATTCACCCATTCCACACCGCGCCCGCCGAAGCGGCCGAAGGCCGGGTTGCTGGCGAACAGCTCATCGACGGTCAGGCTTTTATTGATGCGCAGACTGTCCAGTGCCGTGGCCTGCGCCCAAGCGTCCGGTGCTGGAGCCGGGTTGAAAACCTGTTGCAACGCCGAGAGGAAATCGAGGCCATGACCGGGCCAATGCGTCATCACATGCGGAAACAGCGCCATGCTCAGGACAAAGCCAAGCATCGCCGGGTTGAACGGGTTTTTGCCGACGCCGCCATACAGGTGCTTGCCGAATAACAAGCCTGAAACGGTCGCGGTGACCGTCAGCCACCAAGGGCAATAGGCCGGCAGCGCAACGGCCAGCAACATTGCACTGACCAGCGCGCTGCCATCACGCAGTGCCGTTTGTACCGCTTGCCGACGCAGACGGGCGACGCTCGCTTCGACGAGCAAAGCACTGACAACCGCCAACAGCAAATTGATCAACACGCCCCAGCCATACAGCCAGAACAAAGCGAGCAGCCCCGGCAGCGCCGCGAGCAGCACGGTATTCATCGCCTGTTGCAGGCGATCGTCCGCTGCCTCAAGGGGTGGCATGGTCTTGCACCTGGCGCTCGGCGTCAGTCACGGCTTGCTCCAGTGCTGCGATCTGCTCCGGCGCAGCCTCCGCTGCCTGAGCCTTTTTCAACTCGGCGCGGCGCATGGCCAGTTGAATCTTCGCCCGTTTCAACTCCGCGTCGTTGCTCGGAGCAGAAACGGCGGGAATCACCGGTTGGCTGCTTTCCAGCTTCGCCAGCGCTTGCTCGGCGGCTTCGAATTGTTGCTGCAGGACGATCAGTTGCGACTGCTGTTCGAACGTCGGCGGATGGCCGAAAGCTTTCAGCGATTTATGCAACTGAGCCCGACTCATCGCCACATCGACCTTGGCCTTCTTCAGCGCCGCATCAGCGTTCGCGGCTTTTTGCGCACGCACCCGCTCCAGCGCAGCCTGCACCGGGTCGGCGGTCGAGACTTGCGGTTGTGCCGCACGCGCGGCTCGCGCTTCACGTTCAGCCTGCTTTTGCTGTTCTTCACGCAGCAGGCGCTGGTTGCGGCGCTCGAAACGCTGGCGCGCATGGTCACGTTTGATCGCGCGGGCGCGCTGTTCTTCGAGATCAAATGCGAGACCGCCAACCACTGGGATCGTGTTCGCAGGCAAAGGATGCATTTCGATGCAGTCGACCGGGCACGGCGCAACGCACAGATCACAACCGGTGCATTCGTCGATCAGCACCGTGTGCATGAGTTTTGCCGCGCCGACGATGGCGTCGACCGGGCAGGCCTGAATGCACTTGGTGCAGCCGATGCATTCGGCCTCGCGGATGAAGGCGACTTGCGGCGGTGCCGGGCCACGGCTGATGTCCAGTTCCAGGACCGGTATTTTCAACAGCTCGGCCAGCGCAGCGATGGTTTCTTCGCCGCCCGGCGGGCATTTGTTGATCGGCTCACCGTCAATAATGCCTTGCGCATAGGGTTTGCATCCGGGATGGCCGCACTTGCCGCATTGGGTCTGCGGCAGCAGGGCATCGATGCGTTGAAGCAGACTCATGTTTTGATCAATCCACTGAATCCGAGAAAAATCACTGCGATCAGTCCAGCGCTGATCAGGTCGATCGGCAGGCCGCGAAAGGGCAGGGGAATATCGTTGTCGGCCGTGCGCTCGCGCAGGTCGCAGAACACACTCAACACCAGCCAGAAACCCAGCCCGGCGCCGATACTCAATGCTGTCGCGTGCAGCAGGCCTTGATCGTTTTGCGCATTGATCAACGCCAGCCCGAGTACGCCGGCATTGCCCAGCAGCAGCGGCCACAATCCGTCGAACGGCCAATCCGGCAGCCCGCGCGCCAGCAGTTTCAGCAGCGGCGCGATCAACAACACACTCAACGGCAGAAACACGAACAGGCGCAGCGCTTCAAGCTGCAACGGCAGCAGTATCCACTGCCAGATCGCCTGACCAATAACGCTGACTACCAGCATCAGGCACAACGTCGCCAATCCCAGCGCATGTACCTGGCGTCGGCTGCCCGCCAGCAGCGGAGCGACGCCCAGCGGCCAGTGCAACACGAAATTGTTGAGCAGCGCAGCACTGATCAGCGTTAACACGAGTTCGGTCATGGTTCTGCCAGCGAAACGGGCGGGTGTCTCTTAAGGGTAGGCACTATCGGGCCAGATATGAAAAATCCCACCGGCATGCAGAGCACGTCGGTGGGATCGTTTTGCGGCAACGTCTTACTTGATGCGCTGACCTGGCTTGGCGCCGCTGTCCGGGCTCAGCAGGTAGATCTCTTCACCGCCGGGGCCGGCTGCCATCACCATGCCTTCGGAAATACCGAACTTCATTTTCCGTGGCTTGAGGTTGGCGATCATCATGGTCAGGCGACCGTCGAGCTTGGACGGATCCGGATACGCGCTCTTGATCCCGGAGAACACGTTGCGTTGCTCGTCACCGATGTCGAGGGTCAGACGCAGCAGCTTGTCGGCGCCTTCGACGTGTTCGGCCTTGACGATCAAAGCGACGCGCAAATCGATGGCGGCAAAGGCATCGAAATCGATTTCCGGCGACAGCGGATCCTTGGCCAGTTCGCCGTTGCCCGCAGGGGCGGCTGCGCCAGTGTCGGTCTGGCTGGCGGTCAGGTCTTCCTTGGAGGCGTCGGTCATGGCTTGCACTTTTACCGGGTCGATGCGGGTCATCAACGGTTTGAATTCGTTGAGCTGGTGATTGGCCAGCAGGGTGGTGTGGTCATTCCAAGTCAGCGGCGCGACGTTGAGGAACGCCTCGGCATCTGCGGCCAGCAGCGGCAGTACCGGTTTGAGGAAGATCACCAACTGGCGGAACAGGTTGATGCCGGTGGCGCAGATTGCCTGGACTTCATCCTGCTTGCCTTCCTGCTTGTTCAGCGACCACGGGGCCTTGTCGGCGATCCACGCGTTGGCGCGGTCAGCCAGGGCCATGATTTCACGCATCGCGCGGGCAAAATCTCGGGCTTCGTAAGCGTCGGCAATGCTCGGCGCAGCGGCGAGGAAGGCCTCGGTCAGCTCCGGCGCGGCATTGTTGTCGACCAGCAGGCCGCCGTTGCCCTTGTGGATGAAACCGGCGCAACGGCTGGCGATGTTGACCACTTTGCCGACCAGGTCGGAGTTGACCTTCTGCACGAAGTCCTCGAGGTTCAGATCGAGGTCATCGACGCCACGGCCCAGCTTGGCTGCGTAGTAATAGCGCAGGTATTCCGGCGACAGATGATCGAGATAAGTGCGGGCCTTGATGAAGGTGCCGCGCGACTTGGACATTTTCTGGCCATTGACGGTCAGGTAGCCGTGCACGTTGATGCCGGTCGGCTTGCGGTAGCCGGCGCCTTCGAGCATGGCTGGCCAGAACAGCGCGTGGAAATTGACGATGTCCTTGCCGATGAAGTGGTACAGCTCGGCAGTCGAGTCCTTGCCCCAGAACGCGTCGAAGTCCAGCTCCGGCGTGCGGTTGCAGAGGTTCTTGAAGCTGGCCATGTAGCCGATCGGTGCATCCAGCCAGACGTAGAAATACTTGCCCGGCTCGCCCGGAATCTCGAAGCCGAAATACGGCGCATCGCGGGAAATGTCCCACTGCTGCAGACCGGCATCCAGCCATTCGGCGATCTTGTTGGCCACGGCGTCCTGCAGGGTGCCGCTGCGGGTCCAGGCCTGGAGCATTTCCTGGAAATCCGGCAGCTTGAAGAAGAAGTGCTGGGAATCCTTGAGCACCGGGGTGGCGCCGGAGATCGCCGACTTTGGATCCTTCAGGTCAGTCGGTGCGTAGGTCGCGCCGCATTTTTCGCAGTTGTCGCCGTACTGGTCTTCGGTGCCACATTTCGGGCAGGTGCCCTTAATGAAGCGGTCGGCCAGGAACATTTTCTTTTCCGGGTCGAAATACTGGGTGATCGAGCGCTGGGCGATGTGCCCGGCGTCACGCAGCTTGAGGTAGATCTGGCTCGACAGCTCACGGTTTTCTTCGGCGTGAGTGGAGTGGAAATTGTCGAAATCGACGAGGAAGTCGGCAAAGTCGGCGCTGTGTTCAGCCTGCACGTTGGCGATCAGTTGTTCCGGGGTGATGTCTTCCTTTTCCGCGCGCAGCATGATCGCCGAACCGTGGGCGTCGTCGGCGCAGACATAGATGCATTGGTTGCCGCGATGCTTCTGGAAGCGCACCCACATATCGGTCTGGATGTATTCCAGCATGTGGCCAAGGTGGATCGAACCGTTGGCGTAGGGCAGGGCGCTGGTGACGAGGATCTTGCGTGGCTCGGACATGGGGCTTCGCTACTTGATGAAACGGAGGTCGGCCACTATAAAGCGCCGGCGCATATTTTTCACCCCTGCGCCACTGGGTACTTTGAGCGCTCGTGTGGTGAGGGGATTTATCCCCGTTCGGCTGCGCAGCAGTCGTGGATATCGTTACACACGCAGCTCCTGATGTACCGGGGGCGCAGGTTTTGGGGCGGCTTCGCCACCCAACGGGGTTAAATCCCCTCACCATAGTGGCTTTTCAGCGCAAGTAATCTGTTCGCCTCAAATCGGTGTCCAGCGTACGATAGCCGCCATCTTTTCCAGTCTTGTTATCGGAGTTGCCCATGAGCGCCGTCACTCGCGCAGCGGTGGAAGCCGTCCTCAGCCAATACACCGACCCTTACCTGAACCAGGACCCGGTCAGCGCCGGGTGCGTGAAAAACATCGAGATCATCGGTGACCGCGTCAATGTGCAGCTGGAAATCGGCTACGCCGCCGGCCTGTTCAAGAGCGGCTGGGCACAACTGCTGCAACTGGCCATCGAAAACCTCGACGGCGTGGTCATCGCCCGCGTCGAGGTCACCAGCGTGATCGCCCCGCACAAGGCCCAAGCGCAGATTCCGGGACTGGCCAACGTCAAGAACGTCGTCGCCGTCGCGTCCGGCAAGGGCGGCGTGGGCAAATCCACTACCGCTGCCAACCTCGCGCTGGCGCTGGCCCGTGAAGGCGCCAAAGTCGGCATCCTCGACGCCGATATCTACGGCCCGAGCCAGGGCATCATGTTCGGCATCCCCGAGCGCACCCGTCCTGAGGTCAAGGACCAGAAATGGTTTGTGCCGCTCAAGGCTCACGGCGTGGAAGTCATGTCGATGGCGTTCCTGACCGACGACAACACGCCGATGGTCTGGCGCGGGCCGATGGTTTCCGGGGCGCTGCTGCAACTGGTTACGCAAACTGCTTGGGGCGATCTGGATTATCTGGTCATCGACATGCCGCCAGGCACCGGCGACATCCAGCTGACCCTGGCGCAGAAAGTCCCGGTGGCGGGTGCGGTGATCGTCACTACGCCGCAGGATCTGGCGCTGCTCGACGCGCGCAAAGGCGTGGAAATGTTCCGCAAGGTCAACATTCCGGTGTTGGGCGTGGTGGAAAACATGGCCGTGCACATCTGCTCGAACTGTGGGCATGCCGAGCATCTGTTCGGTGAAGGTGGCGGCGAGAAACTGGCCACCCAGTACGGTGTCGAACTGCTGGCCTCGCTGCCGCTGTCGATGCTGATCCGCGAACAGGCCGATGGCGGCAAGCCGACGGTGATTGCCGAGCCGGACAGCCAGATTGCCATGGTCTATCAGGAGCTGGCCCGCCACGTCGGTGCGCGAATCGTGTTGCAGGAAGCGGCCACGCCAGCGATGCCGAATATCACCATCAGCGACGATTGATCCATCGGCAGCGCTGAAAAACCTGTGGGAGCGAGCCTGCTCGCGAAAGCGGTAGATCAGACAACCATTGGGTTGAATGACACACCGCATTCGCGAGCAGGCTCGCTCCCACATTTGTTTCAGGGTGACAGTCAGATGCGCAAGCCGCCATCCATCTCCAGAATCCGCCCGGTGTAGTAGTCGTTCTCGAAGATATACGCCGCCGAATGGGCAATCTCTTCCGGCTTGCCCATGCGCTTGAGCGGAATGCCCGACGTCATCTTCTCCAGCGCTTCCGGTTTCATGCCCAAAGTCATCTCGGTTTCGATAAAGCCCGGTGCAATGCCCGCGACGCGAATGCCGTAACGCGCCAGTTCCTTCGCCCAGGTTACGGTCGCCGCCGCGACGCCAGCCTTGGCTGCGGAATAGTTGGTCTGGCCGACATTGCCCGCACGGGAGATCGACGAAATGTTGATGATCGCGCCGCTGTTCTTCAGCTCGACCATCTTCGCTGCGACTTCACGGGTGCAGAGGAACACGCCGGTCAGGTTGACATCGATCACCGCCTGCCACTGGGCCAGACTCATCTTGGTCATCTCGCCGTCCTTGACCTTGAGCAGCAGACCATCGCGCAGGATCCCGGCGTTGTTGATCAGGCCGTGGATGGCACCGAAGTCTTCGGCCACTTGCGCGACCATGTGCTCGACCTGTTCTTCATTGGCGACGTTGCACAGATAGCTGCGCGCTTCGACACCCTTGGCTTTGCAGGCGGCCACGGCGTCGTCGAGTTTTTCCTGATTCAGATCGACCAGGGCCAGCTTCGCGCCCTTGCCGGCGAAATACTCGGCCATGGAACGGCCCAAACCCTGGCAACCGCCGGTGATAATGATTACTTTGTCGTTGAGTTGCATTCGCATGTCCCGCTGGCAGGTCTGAGTTGTTTTTGTTGTCGGCAACGCTCGATCGGCACCGGTCAGGCCTGGTTGCACACGAACATTTGCCCGATGCGCGCCGGTTACTTTTCGCTGCGCGCCTGTCCGTTTTCTAGACGGAACCCATTTAAGGAGTCACAAATTGAGCGCTGAAGTGGCGAAGAATGCCCGAGAATTGCTTCTCAAGGAATACCGTGGAGTGCTGTCGACCCACTCCAAATCGATGCCGGGTTTTCCCTTTGGCTCGGTTGTGCCGTATTGCCTGGACGAGCAGGGTCGGCCGCTGATCCTGATCAGCCGCATCGCCCAGCACACGCATAACCTGCAGAAAGATCCGAAGTGCTCGATGCTGGTGGGCGAGCGCGAGGCCGACGATGTGCAGGCGGTCGGGCGGCTGACTTATCTGGCCCATGCGCAGAAACTCGAAGACCCGGCAGCCATTGATGCCGCAGCCGAGCGTTATTACCGCTATTTCCCCGACTCGCAGAATTACCATCAAGCCCATGATTTCGATTTCTGGGTGCTCGATCCGGTGCGCCATCGCTACATCGGCGGGTTTGGCGCGATTCACTGGATCGACGATCTGACCCTGGCCAACCCGTTCGCCGGCAAGGCCGAAATCAGCATGGTCGAGCACATGAACAGCGATCACGCCAAGGCCATCGCCCATTACGTCGAGCTGGCCGGGCTGCCCAACAGCACGCCGGCGCAACTGGCCGGGATTGACAGCGAAGGCATGCACCTGCGCATTGGTCAGGCCGTCTATTGGTTGCCCTTCGCGGCGCCATGTAATACGCCGACACAAGTGCGCGAGGCCTTGGTTTCTCTGGCTCACGCCCAGTCCTGGCCGAAAAAAGCGCAAAGTTAAGCTTGAATTCACGCAAGGGCGACGTCATCTAAGGCTTACTGCAAGGCATTTCTTGCGTTGAGGAAACTTTGATGCGCCCTTTTCTGTTGCTCTTTCTGCTGTTTCCAGTGCTGGAGCTGTTTGTATTCGTCAAAGTGGCAGGCTCTATCGGGTTTTTCCCGGCCCTGCTGCTGATCATTCTCGGCTCGATGTTCGGTGTGTTCGTCCTGCGCGTCGCCGGTCTGGCCACCGCACTGCGTGCCCGGGAAAGCCTGAACCGCGGCGAATTGCCCGCGCAGACCATGCTCGAAGGCCTGATGCTGGCACTGGCCGGCGGCTTGTTGATCATCCCCGGCTTCATCAGTGACGTGGTCGGTCTGGTGATGTTGTTGCCGGTCACCCGTCGTCTGCTGGCGAACAAGATGCGCCAGCGTGCCGAAGACCAGGCCATGCGCCAGCGTGCTTTCGCCGACGACCTGCAACCCCGTGGCGGCCCGGCTCCGCGCGAGCCGCTCGGTCGAGAGCCGAACGTGATCGAAGGCGAGTTCGAACACCGCGACAACAAGTGACATCAGCATCGACACGGCACCTGCGGGTGCCGTGCTCTTTTATGGCCGTTATTTAGTGTGTCTGAATGAAAAATTTTTTCCGCCAGCCCTTGTAATCGGCTTGTGCGCCCCTATGTATCGGTCACCGAAAGGTTTCCGGTATTCAAACCGGACAGACTTGCGCGGTTCGCTCGACGGACCGCAACCGGCGCAGGCCGGATTCGTTAAACCCGCCGGGACTACACCGGCCGATGAAAACCACAATTAGGAGAGATCGACAATGAAGCTTCGTCCTCTGCATGACCGCGTCGTCATCCGTCGCAGCGAAGAAGAAAAGAAAACCGCTGGCGGTATCGTCCTGCCAGGTTCGGCTGCTGAAAAAGCCAACCACGGTGTGATTCTCGCTGTAGGCCCGGGCAAAGCTCTGGAAAACGGTGAAGTGCGTGCACTGTCCGTGAAGGAAGGCGACAAGGTTGTGTTCGGTCCTTACTCCGGCAGCAACACTGTGAAAGTCGATGGCGAAGACCTGCTGGTAATGAGCGAGAGCGAAATTCTCGCGGTTATCGAAGGCTGATATCCCCGTTCATTTTCCCGCTACTACAAAGTATTTAAGGAATATCGATCATGGCTGCTAAAGAAGTTAAGTTCGGCGATGCCGCCCGCTCCAAGATGCTCAAAGGCGTCAATGTTCTGGCTGACGCGGTAAAAGCGACCCTGGGCCCGAAAGGCCGTAACGTGATCCTCGAGAAGAGCTTCGGCGCTCCGACCATCACCAAGGACGGCGTTTCCGTCGCCAAAGAGATCGAGCTCGAAGATCGCTTCGAAAACATGGGCGCGCAGCTGGTCAAAGACGTTGCCTCCCGTGCCAACGATGACGCTGGTGACGGTACTACCACCGCTACCGTTCTGGCTCAGTCGATCGTCAACGAAGGCCTGAAAGCCGTCGCTGCCGGCATGAACCCGATGGACCTGAAACGCGGCATCGACAAGGCGACCATCGCCATTGTCAAAGAGCTCAAAGCCCTGTCCAAGCCATGCGCTGACTTCAAAGCCATCGCTCAGGTCGGCACCATCTCGGCCAACTCCGACAACTCCATCGGCGACATCATTGCCGAAGCCATGGAAAAAGTCGGTAAAGAAGGCGTGATCACCGTTGAAGAAGGCTCGGGCCTGGAAAACGAACTGTCGGTTGTAGAAGGCATGCAGTTCGACCGTGGCTACCTGTCGCCATACTTCGTCAACAAGCCGGACACCATGGTTGCCGAGCTCGACGGCCCTCTGATCCTGCTGGTCGACAAGAAGATCTCCAACATCCGCGAAATGCTGCCAGTGCTGGAAGCCGTTGCCAAAGCCGGCCGCCCACTGCTGATCGTGGCCGAAGACGTTGAAGGCGAAGCCCTGGCGACTCTGGTTGTGAACAACATGCGTGGCATCGTCAAAGTCGCTGCCGTCAAGGCACCGGGCTTCGGCGACCGTCGCAAGGCCATGCTGCAGGACATCGCTGTTCTGACCGGCGGTACCGTTATCTCCGAAGAGATCGGTCTGAGCCTGGAAAGCACCACCCTGGAGCACCTGGGTAACGCCAAGCGCGTGACCCTGTCCAAGGAAAACACCATCATCGTTGACGGTGCTGGCGTGCAGGCAGACATTGAAGGCCGTATCGCTCAGATCCGCGCCCAGGTTGCCGAAACTTCCTCGGACTACGACCGTGAAAAACTGCAAGAGCGTCTGGCCAAGCTGTCCGGCGGCGTTGCAGTGATCAAGGTTGGCGCTGGTTCCGAAGTTGAAATGAAAGAGAAGAAAGCCCGCGTTGAAGACGCCCTGCACGCAACCCGTGCAGCCGTTGAAGAAGGCGTGGTACCTGGCGGTGGCGTGGCACTGATCCGTGCTCTGGAAGCACTGACCGAGCTGACCGGCGACAACGCTGACCAGAACGTCGGTATCGCTGTGCTGCGTCGCGCTGTTGAAGCGCCGCTGCGTCAGATCGCTGCCAACTCCGGTGACGAGCCAAGCGTAGTCGTCAACGAAGTGAAGAACGGCAAAGGTAACTTCGGTTACAACGCTGCTTCCGGCGAATACGGCGACATGATCGAAATGGGCATCCTGGACCCAACCAAGGTAACCCGTTCGGCTCTGCAAGCTGCAGCCTCCATCGGCGGTCTGATCCTGACCACCGAAGCAGCGGTTGCCGACGCACCGAAGAAAGAAGGTGCAGCTGGCGGCGGTATGCCAGACATGGGCGGCATGGGTGGCATGGGCGGCATGATGTAAGCCAGCCCTGGCCCTGTAACGCAAAACCCCGCTGGCGAAAGTCAGCGGGGGTTTTTATTGCCCCAATTTCGAAGCTCACTGGTATCCCCCTGTGGGAGCGAGCCTGCTCGCGAAAGCGGTCTGTCATCCGACATGCAAGCCAGTTGAACCGACAATTCGCGAGCAGGCTCGCTCCCACAGGTTGTTTATTTCAGGCATTGATCGGCTGTGTGTTCATCGCCGTCGAAGTCTTGCCAGCCGGGCGATACAGCACCCAGTAATAAGCCCCCAGACAAATCAGCCAGCAGAAAATCGCCGTCCACACGTTGTGCGAGAAGAAGTGCGCGCCCTGCATCATGCGGCTGATCGAGAACACCGAGCCCAGTGCGAAGGCAAATACAAACGCCTGCCGCGCCAGCCGCGGGCGCCGGTCGCGCAACACGAAGAACAACGCAAACAACGTAAACCCGGTTGCCGCATGGCCACCCGGCCAGCAACGTCCCGGCTTGTCAGTGGCGGGTCGATGCTCCATCAGTTTGCTGTAAGTCTCGTGGCCGCCGAATTGCTCCAGGCTCCATGGGCATTGCACGGCGGTGACGGCTTTGACCGGAGTGACAAACGAAGTCGCCAGCCCCAGCGACAGCACCAGACAGCCCAATTCACGCTTGAACGGTTTCAGTCTTCCGATGAAAAACGCTCCGATGAAGCCGAGGATGGCAAACACCGAGAAGCCGATCACCAGCTGTTTCGCCCGGTCATGCAGGATGTCTTCAAGAAAATAGCTGTGCCGTCCGATGAAATCGCCGGCGACCGGGTCGTAGAACATTTGCGCCAGAACCATGTCCAGATCGGTCAGTTCGAGCAACAGCAGAATGATCGCCGCCGCTGCGGGAATGCCCAGACACAACCACCAGTTCAGCGGTCTTGAAGCGGGAAGGGCAGAGGTCGACACCATGGCAGGTTCCTTGGTCGATGAACGGAGGAGAGAGCGTAATCGCGCGGAGTCTGCGCGCGCTGGCGTCGGCGATTTGTTAACCGAAAGTGAAAAAAACGTCGCAGCGCGCGCAGGGAGGTTTATCGAAAAACGCCCCTAGCCCTGAGCCACACTTGGCCGTAAGCTGCGCGGGCCAAGACGGCCGTTACCCCGTTCGGAGGAGATGTCCATGCGAATTCTGCTGGTCGAAGACAACCGTGACATCCTGGCCAATCTGGCCGATTACCTGGGCATGAAAGGCTATACCGTCGATTGCGCACAAGACGGCTTGTCCGGTCTGCATCTGGCGGCGACCGAGCATTACGACCTGATCGTGCTCGACATCATGCTGCCCGGCATCGACGGCTACACCTTGTGCAAGCGCCTGCGTGAAGACGCACGGCGTGATACGCCGGTGATCATGCTGACCGCCCGCGACCAACTCGATGACCGGCTGCAAGGCTTCAAGTCCGGCGCCGACGATTACCTGATCAAGCCGTTCGCTCTGTCCGAACTGGCCGCCCGCGTCGAAGCGGTCATGCGTCGTGCTCAGGGCGGCGGTCGCCGGGCATTGCAGGTCGGTGATCTGAGCTACGACCTCGACACCCTGGAAGTGACCCGCGAAGGCAAGCTGCTCAAGCTCAACCCGGTCGGTCTCAAGCTGCTCGCGGTGTTGATGCAGAAGAGCCCGCACGTGCTGCGTCGGGAGATTCTCGAGGAAGCGCTGTGGGGCGATGACTGCCCGGACAGCGACAG
Source organism: Pseudomonas triticicola (assembly GCF_019145375.1). NCBI lineage: Bacteria > Pseudomonadati > Pseudomonadota > Gammaproteobacteria > Pseudomonadales > Pseudomonadaceae > Pseudomonas > Pseudomonas triticicola. The sequence continues at coordinate 22,515 of NZ_JAHSTX010000003.1, forward strand.
CCTGCGCAGCCATGTTCACCAATTGCGCCAGGTGATCGACAAGCCATTCGCCAAGCCACTGCTGCACACCGTGCACGGTGTCGGTTATCGCTTGGCCGAGGGGCGAGATGGAGTTTAAGCAGAGTCTTTCCCAGCGGATCATCATCGCCTTCGCACTGATGAGCGCACTGGTCGCCGGCGCTTTCGCCATGGGCATCGTTGCGACAGTGCACCTGGTGGAAGAGAAACTGATTTCCGCAGGGCTGGGCGGCGACCTGCAACGTTTGCTGCTGATGGACAACGTCTCCGACTGGAGCCATCGCCCCGAGCCGGATCAGCTGTTTTATTTCAGCGGCGGGCCGGGGGATTTCGATCTGCCCAAGGATCTGCGTCACCTCGATGCCGGTTTCCATGAGGTATTTCGCGAGCAGCTGTCTTATCACGCCATGGTCGAAGTGGTGGATGGTCGGCGTTATGTCTTGCTGCAGGACCAGAGCGATTTCGAAGAGCGCGAGCGCGTGCTGTTTGCCGTGGTGCTGGTGGGCTTCGTGCTCAGTCTGGCGCTGGCGGTGTTTCTTGGCTGGGTGCTCGCGCGCAAGGTGATGGCGCCGGTGGTGCGCCTGGCGCGGCAGGTCCGGCATCGCGACCAGTTGCTCGGGCTGGCACCACCCTTGGCGCCGGATTACGCAGCGGATGAAGTCGGCGAACTGGCGGTGGCGTTCGATGCCACGCTGGGGCGCTTGCGTCAGGCGTTGACCCGCGAACGCCTGTTTACCAGCGACGTCAGCCATGAATTGCGCACGCCGCTGATGGTCCTGGCGAGTTCCTGTGAATTGCTCATGGAAAACCCCGGAATCGATCAACGCGGTCGCGCCCAGGTCGAGCGCATTGCCCGGGCCAGCGAAGAGATGCGCGAACTGGTACAGACTTTCCTGATGCTGGCACGCACACAGAACGAAGAAGCCGCGGCGGCGCCGCAGCAGAATCTCACGCAAGTGGCCGAGAGCCTGCTGTGCCTGTGGCGCGAGCCGATCGAGCGCAAGGGCCTGACGCTGATGTTCGAGCCGGGTAACCCACCTGACACTCGTTACAACGCAACCTTGCTCAATGCGGTGATGGGCAACTTGCTGCGTAACGCACTGCATTACACCGAAGAGGGCTTCATTCGCCTGACCCTCACTGCCAACGGCTTTGTCGTCGAGGACTCGGGGGTGGGCATTCCCGAGGAAAAACGCGAGGCGATGTTCGAGCCGTTCGTGCGCGGCAGCGAGAAGCGGGGCGAGGGGCTGGGCCTTGGCTTGTCGCTGGTGCAGCGCATCTGCGAAAACCAGGGCTGGACGGTCAGCCTGAGCACGATGGACCCCAATGGCTGCCGATTCGAGGTAGATCTTGGCGTGAATACAGGCAAATAGTGGCTCGAGGCTACTCCCGCCCACCTGTCTAAATCCTGTATAACGTTGTAATACTTTGCAGATTTACCTGACAGAATTTTCACAATTGGATGACCTGACGCTGACACGCCGCTGCTTAAGGTGGCGTCATCAGAACTCAGGAGTCCAGATGATGGCCGGCCCGATCAAGCTCGATTTTTCCGAAAAGTACGACGACCAACACGCACAACGCTACCTGCGCAAGCACAAGGAAAGCCTTGGCCGCCGCCTGTCGCACTGGCGCGACGAGCAATTGGGTCGCAAGGCTCTGGCTCTGGCGGGGGATCCCGGTCTGGTGCTGGATCTGCCCTGCGGTGCCGGACGCTTCTGGCCAATGCTCGCGGAGAAACCCAACCGGGTAATCATTGGTGCGGACAATTCCGAGTCAATGATCAATACCGCGCTGCAGGGGCAGCCGGCGGATGTGGTCAAGCGTGTACAACCGCTGCACACCTCGGCGTTCGATATTGCTTTGCCGGATAACGCGGTCGACAGCATCTTCTGCATGCGCCTTCTTCACCATATCGGTGAAGCCGAGCACCGCAAGGTTATCCTGCGCGAATTCGAGCGGGTCACCCGTGACAGCGTGATTGTTTCATTGTGGGTCGACGGCAACTTCAAGGCCTGGAAGCGCAAACGCGCCGAGCTCGACCGGCCGAATCGTGATTACCAGAACCGCTTTCTGATTCCGGCGGCGACGATCGAAAAAGAATTTGAACAGGCGGGTTTCCGCATCCAGGAACAACTGGACTTTATACCGCTCTATGCGATGTGGCGGGTTTACGTATTACGCAAGAGGTAGAGGATGGCAGTGCAAGCAGCGGTTGAAGCGAATATCGCTCCACAGGATGGTTTCGATTATTACTGGGCCCAGCGTGGCGAATGGGTGGAAGAGCCCAACGTACGTCGCGGTGGCGAAAGCGGGGTGCAGCGTATCGTCGGCCGTGACGGCCAGTTGCTGTACGCCAAGCGCCAGACCGGGCACATCTATCGCAGCTGGTTGCACCCCTTCGGTCGCCCGACCGTATTGCGCGAACTCGACGCGCTGACCGGCCTGAGCAAACTCGGCGTGCGCGTACCGCAAATCGTTTTCTGCGGTGCTCAGCCCGATCCACAACACAAGTGGCGCGCACTGCTTGTCACCAAGTCCCTCGACGGTTTCCAGGAACTGGAGCACTGGCTGGCCGCCTCCGGTGGTCGCGATCAATGCGGCGACTTGGTTTACGAGAAAGTCCTCAAGGACCTCGCCGAGAACCTGGCACGCATGCACAAGGGCCGCTGGCAGCACAGCTGCATCTACATCAAGCACGTTTTCGTTCGGGTCACCGGTGAAGGCGAAGCGGCGCAGGTTGAAGTGGCGTTGATCGATCTGGAGAAGTGCCGTCAGCGTCTGACACCCTATCGCGCCGCGCAGCATGACATGAAGCAACTGCGTCGCCATTCGTCGTTCCGCGATGCCGACTGGAAAAAACTCGTCTACTTTTATGAGACGGCGTTTGGCAGCGCTATCAAAGGTTTATAGCGATGAAACTCGAAATTGCACGAGGTTTGTTCCTGGTCGGGGCCTTGGCAGTTGCTTCACTGGCGGTGGCTGCCTGGGAGCAGCCGCGCATGCAGGTCATAGGGGCGTCCGGGAACGACGCTCATTGTTCGGTTCCACGGGTGGCGAAAGCCTCCGTGGCGACCCAGCCCGATCATGATTTGCTGTTGTTCATGTTCGGACTGTCTCAGGGAATGAGGCCAGCCAGTTGAAACGATTGAAGCCCAAATGAAAGGCCTCGCAATTGCGAGGCCTTTTTTTTTGCCGAAATCTTGATGGATATAGGTGCATCCTGTGGGAGCGAGCCTGCTCGCGAATGCGCTAGTTCAGCTGCATTGATGTCGACTGACACACCTTCGCGAGCAGGCTCGCTCCCACAGGGAAATGTGCGTTATCTGGCATCTGGCTTAGCCAGGAAGGTATAAACACACGGCAGCACGAACAACGTGAACAACGTGCCAATCGACATCCCCGTGGCAATCACCATGCCGATATCAAAGCGGCTCACGGCGCCCGCGCCGGTGGCCAGAATCAGCGGCACCATGCCGAACACCATTGCCGCCGTTGTCATCAGCACCGGGCGCAAGCGAATCGCCGCTGCTTCCTCCACCGCTTCACGGGCGCTCAAACCCTTGTCCTTGCGCAACTGGTTGGCAAACTCGACGATCAGGATGCCGTGCTTGCTGATCAGGCCGATCAGCGTCACCAGCCCGACCTGGGTGTAGATGTTCATGCTCGACCAGCCGAGGAACAACGGGATCAGCGCACCGCAAATCGACAGCGGCACCGTTACCAGAATCACCAGCGGATCACGGAAGCTTTCGAACTGTGCGGCCAGCACCAGAAAGATGATCGCCAGTGCCAGGGCGAAAGTTACCCACAATGCGCTGCCTTCCTGCACGTACTGACGCGAGGCGCCGCCGTAGTCGAAGGCAAACCCCGCCGGTGCTTCTTCGCGGGCAATTTGCAGCACGGTGTCGATGGCTTCGCCCATGCTCACCAGCGGGAAACCGGAAATCTTCGCTGCGTTGAGTTGCTGGAACTGATTGAGCTGGCGCGGTCGTGCGCGGTCGCTGACCTTGATCAGCGTCGACAGCGGCAGCAATTCGCCCTGAGTGTTTTTCACGTAGTAATTGTTCAGCCAGTCCGGATTGTCGCGGTAGGCCCGTTCGACCTGGGCGATGACCTTGTAGCTGCGCCCGTCGATGGTGAAGCGGTTGATCTCCGCCTCGCCGAGCAAGGTCGCCAGCGTGCTGCCGAGGTCGAGCATCGACACGCCCATCTGCGCAGCCTTGTCGCGGTCGATATCCACGACTACTTCCGGCTTGTCGAACGCCAGATCGAGGTCGACGAAGGCGAACTTGCCTGACTCCATGGCGCGTTTCTCGATGCGCTCGGCGACTTGCAGCAGCAGCTCGTAGTCATTGGCGGTGTTGACCACGAATTCGAAGGGCAGACCCTCACCGGTGCCGGGCAGGGAGGGCAGGTTGAAACCGAAGATCTGCAGGCCGGGAATGCTCTCCAGTTTGCTCTGCACCTCGGGGAGGATTTCCATCTGCGTGCGGCTGCGCTCGTTCCATGGCTTGAGCAGGAAGCCGCCGATACCGGCCTGCACGCCGTTGTAGCCGTTGATCTGGAACGAGGAGTAGTACTCGGGAAACTCCTTGAAGATGGTGATGAATTCGTCGGTGTAGGTGCTCAGGTAGTCGAGGTTGGTCGGCTGCGGTGCGCTGGCCATCATGAAAATGATGCCCTGATCTTCGTCCGGGGCCAGTTCCGACTTGGTGAACTTGAGAAACACCGGAATCAGGCACAGCACGATCACCGCAAACACCAGCACCACCGGCCGCGTATTGAGCGTGCCATGCAGCATGTTTTGATAACGGCGCTTGAGGCCTTCAAAGACGCGGTCGAGACGATGGGCCAGGCCGCTGGGATTCTCTTCGTGACGCAACAGAAACGCGCACATCATCGGCGACAGCGTCAGGGCAACGACCCCAGAAATCACCACTGCTCCAGCCAGGGTCAGGGCGAACTCCTTGAACAACGCCCCGGTCAGCCCGGTGAGAAAACCGATCGGCGCATACACCGCCGCCAGGGTGATGGTCATCGACACCACCGGCATGGCAATTTCCCGCGCGCCTTCCAGCGCTGCGTCGAACGGCGTCTTGCCTTCCTCGATGTGCCGGTGGATGTTCTCCACGACGACGATCGCATCGTCCACCACCAGACCGATGGCCAGCACCATCGCCAGCAGCGTCAGCAGGTTCATCGAGTAACCCATCATCTGCATGAAGAACATCACGCCGATCATCGACAGCGGAATGGTCACCACCGGGATCACTACCGAACGCAGCGCGCCGAGGAACAGGAACACCACGACGATGACGATCAGCACCGCTTCGAACAGGGTTTTCACCACCTCATCGATCGAGGCCTGAATGAACAGTGTCGCGTCGTAGGCGATTTCGCTTTTCAGGTTCGGTGGCAGCTGCGCTTCCAGCTCGGGCATCAGCTTGCGCACTTCCTTGATCACGTCCAGCGGGTTGGCGCCGGGGGTCGCCTTGATGCCGATGTATACCGATGGCGTGCCGCCGAACGAGCTGATCGAATCGTAGTTTTCCGCGCCCATTTCCACCCGCGCGACATCGCGCAGCAACACGCGGCTGTCACCATCGACCTTGAGCGGAATCGCCGCGAAGGCCTCGGCGGATTTCAGTTCGGTGTTGGCGTTGATGCTGGTGACGGTGTACTCGCCTTTCACCTCGCCGGCGGCGGAGAGGAAGTTGTACTGGCGCACTGCTGCGGTCACGTCGGCGGCGCTGAGGCCGAAGCCGGCGAGTTTCACCGGGTCGAGCCACAGACGCATGGCGAACACCTGATTGCCGAGAATTTCCGCTTCGGCCATGCCCGGCAGCGTCGCCAGTTTTGGCTGGATGACCCGCGACAGGTAGTCGGTGATCTGCGGGTTGCTCAGGTCCTTGCTGAAGAAACTGATGTACATCAGCGCCGAAGCGTCGGCGGATTCCTTGCTCAGCACCGGGTCTTCGGCGTCCTGCGGCAGCTTGTTCTTCACCTCGTTGGCCTTGGCCAGCAGTTCGGTGAACAAGCGGTCGGTGTTGGCACCGATGCGCGCGTAGATCGAAATCACCGAGAAGTTCTGCCGGCTGACCGAGGTCATGTAATCGATGCCCTCGGCACTGGCCAGGCTCTGTTGCATCGGCTGGGTGATGTAGCCCTGGATGGTTTCCGCATTGGCCCCGGGATAAGCCGTGGTCACCGTGATCAGGGCGTTTTCCATTTGCGGATACTGACGCAGCGGCAGCTTGCTCCAGGCCTGGAAGCCCAGCAGCACAATCAGCAGGCTGACCACGGTGGCGAGCACCGGGCGGCGGATGAACGGATCGGTAAAAGCCATGGAAATTCCTTGATCAGTCGGCGCGAGGCGGACTGTTCTGCTCGCCGAGGGTCTTGTCGTCGCTGATGGCGATGTGGGCACCGTTGTCCAGTTTGATCTGGCCCGCCGTTACCACTTGTTCGCCGCTCTGTACGCCCTTGTTGATCATCACCAGGCCATCGCGGCGTTCACCGGTCTCGACGAAACGACGTTCGGCGATCAGCAGCGGTTGGCCGTTTTCATCCTTGGCGACGCTGCCGTCCTCGGCCTTCTTCTGCCCGACCACATAAACCGAGTTGCCGTACAGGGTGTAGGTGATCGCGCTCTCCGGCACGACGATGTGCTTTTGCGGATCAGGCAGCAGCACTTCAAGGCTGGCGAACATCCCCGGCAGCAGCTTGCCGTCGGGGTTGGCCAGGGTGGCGCGGACGAGGATGTTGCGCGTGGTGCTTTCGACGATCGGGTTGATCGCGCTGATCTTGCCGACAAAGTTCTGCCCGGGATACGCGGCGACGGTGAACTGTACGGGCTGGCCGATAGCGAGTTTCGGCACCGCTTGTTCCGGCACGTAGAAGTCAGCGTAAAGGCTGCTCAAATCCTGCAACGTGGCGATTTTGGTACCGCTGGCGAGGTAGTCGCCGACGTCGACCTGACGGATGCCGATAGTGCCGCTGAATGGCGCGAGGATGCGCTTTTTCGCCAGCGACGCGTTGAGCTGATTGACCGTGGCCTTGTTCTTTTGCAGCACGGCGGAGAGGCGGTCGTACTCGCCTTTGGAGATCGCGCGGCTGTCGACCAGTTGCGCACCACGGCCGAAGTCCAGTTGTGCCAGGCCGAGGTCGGCGCGGGCGGTTTCCAGCAGAGCGGTCTCGACGGCGCTGTCGAGTTGCAGCAGCGGCTGTCCGGCCTTGACCTTCTGCCCGGATTCGAATTTGAGTTCAGTGACGGTGCCGGCGACTTCCAGACTCAAGTCGACACCTTGCAATGCCTTGAGCGAACCGACAGTGGGCAAGCGCATCTGCCATGGCTGTTCGCCGGCGGTGGCTACGGCGACGCTGATGGGTGGTTTCGGTTTGGAAAAGCCCTGGATCATCGTGTAGATCGAAAAGGCCTTGTAACCGCCCAGCACCAGGACGAGCAGCAAAACAACACCCAACATGATCAGCATGCGGCGACGCAGCATAAGTCCAGTTCCTTGGATAAATCATGAGACAGGCGGGCACATTACTCCGAGTCAGGTGGGGATTCCAACTGGCAGTTATTACAGGTGCAGCGGGACACAATCCTGTGGTGAGGGGATTTATCCCCGTTGGGCTGCGAAGCGGCCCGCTGAATCCTTCAGTCATACCGCAATTGCAGTTTTAAGGGCGGCTGCGCCACCCAACGGGGATAAATCCCCTCGCCACAGGATGGGGCCTCTCAAAATGGGTGTTATCAGGCCATCAAGTGCAGATGGTTGTCCCAGAGCCCCGCCGGCAATTCCAGCGGCTTGGCCAGCAGTTGTTCCTGTCGGCAATCGTAGTAGCGGCAGCGGCCCTGACCCGAAGTCACGACAAAGCCATCCTTCACCGCACCAACGCCGGCGCAATCAGGCAAAGGCGCATCGAGGCGCAGTTCGCCGCTGTCCAGATCCCAGATAAAGAAGCGGTTGCCGCGCGGCGCTGTCAACGCGACCAGACGCAGGTCGCTGTGCACCGCAACGCTGGCGGTGTAGTGCCCCATCGCCTGCAACTGATCTTCCGCTACCGGGAACGCCACGAACGCTTGCCCGGGGCGCTTGATCGCCAACAGCTCCGAGCGTTCGTGGGACGGGCCCATGAATTGCTGACCGGCAACGATGGTGCCGTCACTGGCGATGCCCAGGTGGCGGACGCTGTTCATCTGCTGGGCGAGGGTTTCCTTGCTCAGCAACGTGCCGTCGCGCTGCATCAGCACCAGGCTCGGTTCCATGGCGTTGAGATTCATGTCGACGCGGCTTTCCGCCTCGGTGCGAATGCCGCCGTTGGCCACCACCAGCGTCTCGCCGTCGGGCATCCACGACACCTGATGCGGGCCGAGACCGTGAGTGGAAATCTCGCCCGTGTGCACCAGCCGCTCGCCTTCGAACTTATACACACCGAGCAAACCGCGACCAGGATCGGTCGTATCGTTTTCGGTTGCGTACAGGTATTCGCCGTCCTTGTGCACCACGGCGTGGCCGTAGAAGTGCCGGTTCGGCTGCGAGGTCACGGTCTGCAGTAGCTTGCCGTCGCGCAGGTCGATCAGGTAACTCTCGGTACCCGGACGCCGTGCAACGAACAGCGCCAGCGGCTGCGTCGGATGATTGATGATGTCGTGACAACGCTGGCCGACGTGGGTGGCGAACACCTGCGTACCGTCGAGCCGATAGCCGACGGCGTAATGCTTGCCGTCAGTATCGTCACGCGCCGACAGCAGCAGCGGGCTCTGATCCTTGCGTTTGAACAGCGTCCAGCCGCCCAGCGTCACTGCTCCCAGCAGTGCACTACCTAAAGTCAGAACCTGACGTCGCAGCATGGCACTCGCCCTCATCAGTCACCGTCGTTGGCGTTGAAGCCCAGTTGGATGCCCAGCGCCTTGGCCAGCTCACCTTCATGCAGGCGATGGACGACGTTGAGGCTGTCGTAGATATCGTTGAGTTGCTGGCGACCGGCGTCGTCTTCGAGCATTTCGCCGAGCGAGCGCTGGGTGCTGTCAAACAGCTTCAGCGAAGCGGCATAGGCAGCATCGATCTTGTCCGCCAACGGTTTCTGCTCGGTCGGCAGCAGACCGCGCAGGCCTTTGTTGTCGACGCCTTCCCAGACGGTTTTGGCGGCGGCAAGGCTGGCTTCCAGTGCGGTCAGCGACGACTGGCTGCGCCACGCATCCGCCTGGAACGGCTGCGGTACGCCCTTGCTCTGACGGCCCATCGGCGTGCCGAGTTTTTTCTTCAGGGTATCCAGTGCCGTCACTTGTACGCGCAGCAGATCGGCGATCGCTTCGTGGGAGTCGGCGTAGCGCTGGTTAGGGAACTTGCTCATTTGCGCGAGCATGCCGTCGGTGTTGTTCCAGCCCTGCAGGATCTCTTCGGCCAGTTGCTTCTGGCGTTCGCCGATGGCGATCAGCAGCGGGCAGTATTTGGCTTTCTGCGCATCGTTGGCGACGTCAGGCTTGGCGTCGAAGAGGATGTATTCGTAAGCCGACAGGCCCTGCACGACGACGCTGGATTTGGCCAGCGCAGCGGCATCGATCTGCGGCTGGGCGACGACCAGTTGCTCGACCTGACGGCCGACCAGATTTTTCTTGTCCGGCCAGAACTGCACTTGCCACGAGCGATTGCCCTCGGCCAGCGGACCGATCAACAGCGGTTGCAGTTCGGCCCAGGCTTTTTGCGCGTGGAGGAAATCGGCACGGGCGGTTTCCAGGGTCTCTTTGCCCTGGCAGTAGGCGAGGGCGCTGACCGCCAGTTGCTTGTCGGCTTCGACCCAGCGAGTGTAGGTCGGCAGGATCACCGATTTGGCGATCGCCGCCGAAGTGACCGCTTGCGGATCCTGCGGCGAGCAGGCGCCGAGGGCGAGCGCGGCAAGGCTGGTGAACAGTAACTTGGGACGGAACATGTCGGGCTCCCGATGTTTTTTCAGTATTTAAAGTGAGTTCAGAAACGCCAGCAACGCAGCGCGCTGCTCGGCATTGAAAGACAAAACCTGTTGCTGCGCCGCCGTCGCCTCGCCGCCATGCCAGAGCACCGCTTCGAGCAGGTTGCGTGCGCGGCCGTCATGCAAAAACTGGGTGTGACCGCTGACCGCTTGCGTCAGACCAATCCCCCACAACGGCGGGGTGCGCCAGTCGCGGCCGGAGGCCTGAAATTCCGTGCGGTTGTCCGCCAGGCCTTCGCCCATGTCATGCAGCAGCAAGTCGCTGTACGGACGAATCACCTGATTGGCCAATTCCGGTTCGGCGGCATCGGCGGCAGTGGTGTATTTCGGCGTGTGGCACGACTGGCAACCGGCCTGGAAAAACAGATTCTTGCCGGCCAGCACCTGTGGATCGTTGACGCCACGGCGCGCTGGCACTGCCAGATTGCGGCTGTAGAACAGCACCAGCCGCAGGATGTTGTCGCTGACTTCCGGTTCGCCGTCCGGGCCATTGCCGTTCGGCGCCTGTTTGCAGGCGGTTTGCGCCTCGGTGCAATCGTCGAACGGCCGCAGGCTGGTGGTCAGGCCCATGTCACCCGAGAACGCATGAACATTCTGTTGATTGAGATTCGGCTGCCCGGCTTTCCAGCCGAACCGGCCGATGACGGTTTTCTGCAACTGGTCATCCCAGACACGGTTGGGCCGGCCGTTGATGCCATTGTTCTCTTTCGCCTGGGCGGCGGCGTTGGCGAGGATCGCTTGCTCAGGGATGGCTTCGAGCAGGCCCAGACCAATCATCGGCGGCGCCACCCGCGCGGAAAAACGCGTGTCCGGATGCATTGGGCCGTAACCGAGTTGAGTGATCTGCAGGGTCGGTTTGCGCAACTCGACCTCGGTGCCGTCCTTGAAACGCACCGGCACTGGCGTGTAGTCGACACGCACTTTGCCTTCCGGGGCGACGCCGGGCACGGCCATGTCCTGGAATTGCCCGCCATACACCGGCTCCGGCACTACGCCGAGCTGTTCGATGACTTTGGCGTAGGGCGGCGCGTCGGGAATCGACAGGCGTACCAGCATTGACACCGCATTGGATGCGTCAGGTGCCGGCGGATGCCCGCGACCGTCCTTGATGTGGCAGTTCTGGCAGGCGTTGGTATTGAACAACGGTCCGAGACCGTCGCGCGCCGTGGTGGTCGACGGCGCGATCACCCACGGGCTGCGAAAGAAACTGTTGCCGACACTAAAGTCCACGCGCCGCGACGGCGGCAGGTTGGCCGATGGCAGGGAAAAGGCGTTCTGATCGCTCTTGCGCACAGTCGCCGCACCGCCCGAACGCGCTTCCCCCGGCTCGGCCTTGGTGAAACGCGGGGCGTCATCGCAGGCACTCAGGCCCAGGGCCAGCAACAGTGCGGACAAGCGAAGCGGCAACAACGGCATCAGACATCCTGCAAACGGGCGAAAACAAAGGCGCAAAGTCTAACAGGGCGGGGGAGTTTGAATAAGAGGAATTATCGTTTGCTTGATATCGCGCAAGCCTTGAAGCGCATGCCAACCCTGTGGGAGCGAGCCTGCTCGCGAAAGCGACGTCCGATGCGTTGAAAATGCCGCGCCGGATAAAGCCTTCGCGAGCAGGCTCGCTCCCACAGGGATAGTGATGTGCCGGGAATGAAAAAGGCGGCCCGAAGGTCGCCTTTTTTTGACGCGGACGCGGTGATCAGAATTCGTGATCGGCGTTGTCCGGGTTCAGGTCGCTGATGCCCAGTTTGCCCGCAGCGGCTTCGATCGAACCGGTCTGCTTGACCAGCGCGGCGATGGCGTCGCGAACGACCTGATTGCCAGCGGTGTTGCCGGCGGCGATCAACTGGTCGTAGTGCTCACCCTTGTTGGCGTGATCGACCATGACCTGGATCTTCGCTTCGGTCGCGGCCAGATCGGCTTTCAGCGCGGTGTCGGCAGCCGGGTCGGCCTTGGCTACCAGCGACGACAGGCTGGCGCCGGTCAGCTTGGTGCCGTCAACACGGGTGTACTCGCCCAGGTAAACGTTACGCACGCCTTTGGCGTCGTAGAAGTGCGAGTAGTGGGTGTTGTCGCTGAAGCAATCCTGCTCGTCTTCCGGGGAGTTGGCTTCCAGGGAAACCTTCATGCGCTCGCCCGCCAGTTCACCCAGGGACAGGCTGCCCATGCCGAAGAGCATTTTGCGCAGGCCGGTTTCGCCTGGCTCGGCTTCCAGGGTGGCGCGATAGTTGTCGGCCACGTTCGGCTTCCAGTTGCCGACCATTTCTTCAAGATCGCTCACCAGCAGTTGGGTCACGGCTTTCAGGTAGGCACGACGACGCTCGTTATGACCACCGGTGGCGCCGGCGCCTTCCAGATAGTCCGAAGCCGGACGGTTGCCAGCGCCCGGGCCGGTGCCGTTCAGATCCTGGCCCCAGAGCAGGAATTCGATCGCGTGGTAGCCGGTGGCAACGTTCGCCTCGGAACCGCCCAGCTCGTTGAGGCTGGCGAGTTTTTCCGGGGTGATTTCTTTCACGTCGACCTTGTCTTCGCCGACCTGCACTTCGGTGTTGGCGATGATGTTGGCGGTGGCGCCCGGGTTACCCAGCGCGTGCTCGTAGGATTTGTCGACGTAGTCGATCAAGCCTTCGTCCAATGGCCAGGCGTTAACCTGACCTTCCCAATCGTCAATGATGGTGTTGCCGAAGCGGAATACTTCGCTCTGCAGGTACGGCACGCGTGCGGCGACCCAGGCAGCCTTGGCGGCTTTGAGGGTGTCGGCGTTCGGCTTGGCGAGGAACGCGTCGACGGCGGTTTGCAGGGTTTTCGCGGTGGATTCGGCATCGCTGTAAACGGCGAAGACCATGTCGGCATAGTGCGCGACCACAGCCTTGGCGGCGGCATCGTCAACTTTACCGGCGGCAGGAGCAGGTGCAGCGGCAGGGGCTGGAGCAGCGCTGCTGGAAGCCGGAGTCATTTCGGAGGCTTTTTCTTTGTCCTTGCCTTCGCCGCAACCGGCGAGGGAAATAGCGATGGCCAGCAGACTGGCGGTAGCCAGAGGCATACGAATCATGGCGAACATCCTGCTTCGGTAGTTGAGTGGACTGGCGCCGGGGGCGCGCAAAACTGCGACATAATGCAAATCTTTCGCATTATGTGTAAAGGCGTGGGTGGAAATATTTCTTATTTGCGCAAGAAGATCAAAAGATCGCAGCCTCGTTGCACTCGTCGGCTCCTACGGGGGGAACGCATTTCAAATGTAGGAGCTGCCGAAGGCTGCGATCTTTGCTTTCATAAAAAGGCTGCGATCTTCTGATCTTTAAAGAATCGCCGCGTTGCTGCGTTGCGCCTGCTTGAGGTAAATCCCCAGCTCCCGCGCCGGCAGCGGTTTGCTGTAGTGGTAGCCCTGACCTTCGTGGCAACCCTCGGAAATGATGTAGGTTTCCTGCTCGGCGGTTTCCACGCCCTCGGCAATCACCTGCATGCCCAGGCTCTTGCCCAGTTGGATGATCGCGCGAACGATGGTCGCGTCATCGTCGTCGTCGAGCAGATCCTGGACGAAGCTCTTGTCGATCTTGATCTTGTCCAGCGGCAGGCTTTTCAGATAACTGAGCGATGAATATCCGGTGCCGAAGTCATCAATCGCGATCAGCGCACCGGAGCGGCGCAGGCTGAGCAGATGCTGGGCGGCGGTGGTGATGTCTTCCATCAGGCCGGTTTCAGTGACTTCCAGTTCCAGACTGCGCGGCGGCAAGCGGTACATCTGCAACAGGTTGTTGACCACCCGTGGCAGCTCGGCGTGGTGCAGTTGCACAGTGGACAGATTGACCGCCATGCGCAGATCGACGAAACCCTGATCGTGCCACTCGCGCAATTGCTTGCACGCTTGATCGAGCACCCACTCGCCGATGGCGATGATCGTGCCGTTCTGTTCGGCCAGCGGAATGAACAGGTCCGGCGGCACCAGACCGTGTTCCGGGTGCTGCCAGCGAATCAGCGCTTCGACGCCGACCACGCGGTGATCGCGATAACTGATCTGCGGCTGATAGACGAGGTAGAACTGGTCGCGGATCAGCGCATCGCGCAAATCCTTTTCCAGCTCGCGACGACGGCGCATCTCGCTGTCGACGCTGGCGATGTAGAACTGATAGCGATTGCGCGAGCGGGTCTTGGCCAGGGTCATGGTCTGCTCGGCTTTCTGCAACAGCTTCTCGGTGCTGTCGCCGTCCTCCGGAAACAGGGTGATGCCGATGGTCGCGCGCAGGCGGATCTCCTGATCGTCTAGGGCGAAGGGCGCTTCGAGGTCATCGAGAATGCTCTGCGCCAGTTCTGCTGCTTCGTAAGGTTGTTCAATGTCGGCCTGCACCAGCGCGAACTGATCGCCGCCCAGGCGAGCGAGGGCGCCGAGACGACCGCTGTGGGCACGTAAGCGATCGGCCAGGGCCAGCAGCAATTGGTCGCCGGTCTGGTAGCTGAATTGCTCGTTGATGCCCTTGAAGTCATCCAGGCCGACGCACAACACGGCGACGCGGCGCTGCAATTTGCCGGCATCGACGAGAATCTTGTCCAGTTGCTGTTGCAATTGCTGGCGGTTCGGCAAACCGGTGAGGAAGTCGTACTGGGCCATGCGCAGCAGGCTGTTTTCCGCTTCGTGGCGCAGGTGGGTGTTGCGTTCGATGGACTCGAGCAACTGGTTGGCGGTGTTGATCCACAGGCCCAGTTCGTTTTTTTCGTGGCCCTTGATCTGCGGAATTTTGTGCTCGCTGGGACGATCGGGGTTGATCTCGGTGAGGTGCTCGATGATTCGCGACAGCGGTTTGGTCAGCAGCCAGTGATAGACCAGATACAGCACCAGGCCCAGCGCCAGTGCGCGCAGTACGCCGGAGATGAAAATGATCACCGAGCTGACGATAAACCCTTCGCCATAGGTGGCGGTGTCGAGGGTGATGCTCAGGTCGCCGTAATACTCGCTGTAAGGGCCACGGCCGACCAATTGCGTGGTGAAGGTGCGTTCCTGGCCGAGAATCAGGTCGGTCAGCCAACGGCTGTTGGAGTGCTGCAGTTCGCGGGATTTCTGCGCCAGCATGGCCTCGTTGGGGTGGCCGATGGAGGCCTGACGCACGGCGTCGTCCTGGAACAGCCCTTCGATCACCTGCATGCCCATTTCCCGATCCAGGCTGTACACGGCCTGGGTCGATGGATCGCGGAACATGTCGAGGATGCGCTCGGCGTCGCTGGCAACCGCCTGACGGGTCTTGTAGGCATCGAAGACAATCTGCGCGCAGCTCAAGACTACGCCTACGATCAATGCCGACAGGAGCACGACCCGGAGCAACTTCACCGACAAGCTGTTCTTGAGTTCCAGCTTCAAAGGGTTATTCCTTGTTCCGTGCGGGTAGCGTCAAGTTGCCATGAGTATTGGCAATCCCGGGTTGGCAGTCAAAGGGACAATCAGGCACGGGAAAAGTCGCCGTGATCCTGGCCGCAATGTCGTCATTTGAGTAATAGCTCTGAATTAACTGTGTCGGTTGCAATTGCCTTCAACTTGAGCACTGGGCCAAAGATTTTTTCCTTTCTGTGATGGTAGACGGCTGGGGGCTGGCGGCAAACGGCGCGAGGCTGCTTTTACCGTGCGAGAAACGCCATGCGCCGGGCATAAAAAAACCCGGCCGAAGCCGGGTTTTTCATCTGGCGCGCAGCTTAAGCGGTGAAGGTTTTGCCTTCGAACTGCTCGGCCACGAACTTCCAGTTGACCAGGTTCCAGAACGCTTCAACGTACTTCGGACGCAGGTTGCGGTAGTCGATGTAGTAAGCGTGTTCCCAGACGTCGCAGGTCAGCAGCGGGGTGTCGCCGCTGGTCAGCGGGTTGCCGGCGCCGATGGTGCTGGCCAGGGCCAGGGAACCGTCAGCCTTTTTCACCAGCCAGCCCCAGCCGGAACCGAAGGTGCCGATCGAGGTTTTGCTGAATTCTTCCTTGAACTTGTCGAACGAACCGAACGCTGCGTTGATGGCATCTGCCAGGGCGCCAGTTGGTTGACCGCCGGCGTTTGGCGCCAGGCAGTTCCAGTAGAAAGTGTGGTTCCAGACCTGAGCGGCGTTGTTGAAGATGCCGCCCGAAGAGGTCTTGACGATTTCTTCCAGGGTCTTGCCTTCAAACTCGGTGCCTGGCACCAGGTTGTTCAGGTTCACGACGTAGGTGTTGTGGTGCTTGTCGTGGTGGAACTCCAGGGTTTCCTTGGAGATGTGCGGCTGCAGGGCATCGTGTGCGTAAGGCAGCGGCGGCAATTCGAAAGCCATGATGATTCTCCTAATCAGGTCTGTTGCGGTGAGCGCAAGGCCGATCACGGGCGGCCGGAAATGCACCGGCGAGTTTTTACTCTTTGCGGCGCAGGGTTCGGATCATAGCACCGGGGTCGCGCCTTAACCACGCAACAACTGTGTGGGATAGAGGTTCCAGAGCCTTTGGCAATTATTCATCCGGCGATGATCAACTGCGCGGCCACGGCGAACATCATTAACGCCACCACCAGATCGAGAATGCGCCAGGTGCTCGGGCGGGCCAGCCACGGTGCCAGCCATGCCGCGCCAAGGGCCAGGGTGAAAAACCACAGCAACGATGCACTCGCCGCGCCGACCACATAGGCGCCCGGCACCGATTGCTGCGCGCCCAGCGAGCCGATCAGCAATACCGTATCGAGATAAACGTGGGGGTTGAGCAAGGTCACCGCCAGAGCGCTGAGCATCACTGCGCGCAGCGAACGCACGGTCTGGTTTTCGCCTTGCTCAAGGCTCTGTTTCGAGCAGGCGCGGCGCAGCGCCTGGCTGCCGTACCAGATCAGAAACGTCGCGCCGCCCCAACGGGCAATCGCCAGCAGGGTCGGGTTCTGCGCGAGGATCGTCGCCAGGCCGAACACCCCGGCCGCGACCAGAATTGCGTCACACACCACGCATAATGCCGCCACCGGCAAATGGTGTTCGCGGCGCAGGCTTTGCGCCAAGACAAAAGCGTTCTGCGTGCCGATCGCCATGATCAGGCCGAACGCCACCAACAGGCCGTTTACGTAGCTTTGCCACATGGGAGAGATCCTTGAAAGAGAGTGCTTGCTGGCTATTCTCCGGTGTGACGCTGTATAAGAAAAACCAATAGTGCTGATCGCCCATTAGGAAAATTGATGTTCGACTATAAATTGCTTTCCGCGCTGGCCGCTGTGGTCGAGCAGGCCGGATTCGATCGCGCCGCACAGGTGCTCGGCCTGTCGCAGTCGGCGATCTCCCAGCGCATCAAATTGCTTGAAGCGCGGGTCGGCCAGCCAGTGCTGGTGCGCGGAACGCCGCCATCGCCGACCGAAATTGGCCGGCGCTTGCTCAACCATGTGCAACAGGTGCGGTTGCTTGAGCGCGATTTGCAATCAGTTGTGCCGGCGCTGGACGAAGAAGGCCTGCCCGATCGCCTGCGCATCGCCCTCAACGCCGACAGCCTCGCCACATGGTGGGCCGCGGCCGTCGGCGATTTCTGCGCCGAGCAGCATTTGTTGCTCGACCTGATCGTCGAAGACCAGACCGTCGGCCTCAAGCGCATGCGTGCCGGTGAAGTGGCTGCGTGCCTGTGCGCCAGCGAGCGCCCGGTGGCCGGCGCACGCAGCGTATTGCTCGGCGCCATGCGTTATCGCGCCTTGGCCAGCCCGGCCTTCATCGCTCGGCATTTTCCCGAAGGCGTGCGCGCCGAACAATTGCCGCGCACCCCGGCGCTGGTGTTCGGTCCGGACGATTTTCTCCAGCATCGCTATCTGGCGCTGTTGGGCGTCGACGGCGCGTTCGAGCATCACTTATGCCCGTCTTCCGAAGGCTTCATTCGCCTGACCGAAGCCGGCCTGGGGTGGGGGCTGGTGCCGGAACTGCAAGTGCGCGAACAGTTGCAACGCGGGGTGCTGCGCGAATTGCTGCCAGATAAACCGATCGACGTGCCGCTGTACTGGCATCATTGGCGCAATGGCGGCCAGTTGCTGAACCTGCTTACCGAACAACTGCTGCGCTCCTCAAAGCAATGGCTAGTGGCTTGAACGCAGCTGCAAGCGTCAAGCTGCAAGCGGCAAGAACACGCACCGTTTCAACTTGCAGCTGAAAGCTCGAAGCTTGCAGCTGCTTCCCTGGAGTTTTTGATGAAGATTTTGGTTACCGGCGCCAGCGGCTTTATTGGCGGGCGCTTTGCGCGTTTCGCCCTGGAGCAGGGCCTTGAAGTGCGGGTCAACGGTCGCCGGGCCGAGAGCGTCGAGCATCTGGTGCGCCGGGGCGCGGAGTTCGTGCCGGGCGATCTGACCGACGCCGACCTGGTGCGCGACCTGTGCCGCGACGTTGAAGCGGTGGTGCATTGCGCCGGTGCCGTCGGTGTGTGGGGGCGTTATCAGGACTTTCATCAGGGCAATGTCGAAGTCACCGAAAACGTTGTCGAAGCGTGCCTCAAGCAGCGGGTGCGGCGGCTGGTGCATCTGTCGTCGCCGTCGATCTATTTCGATGGCCGCGACCATCTCGGCCTGACCGAAGAGCAAGTGCCCAAGCGCTTCAAGCATCCCTACGCCGCGACCAAGTATCTGGCCGAGCAAAAGGTCTTCGGTGCCCAGGAATTCGGTCTGGAAACCATCGCACTGCGCCCGCGTTTCGTCACCGGTGCCGGCGACATGAGCATCTTCCCGCGCCTGCTGAAGATGCAGCGCAAGGGCCGCCTGGCGATCATCGGCAATGGCTTGAACAAGGTCGATTTCACCAGCGTGCAAAATCTCAACGAAGCCATGCTCAGCAGCCTGTTGGCGCAAGGTTCGGCGCTGGGCAAGGCCTACAACATCAGCAACGGCACGCCGGTGCCGCTGTGGGATGTGGTCAATTACGTGATGCGGCGGATGGACGTCGATCAGGTGCGCAAATATCGCTCCTACGGTCTGGCCTACAGCGTCGCGGCGCTCAACGAAGGCGCGTGCATGCTCTGGCCCGGACGCCCTGAGCCGACCCTGTCGCGCCTGGGCATGCAGGTCATGAAAAAAAATTTCACCCTCGACATCAGCCGCGCCCGGCATTATCTCGACTACGATCCGAAAGTCAGCCTGTGGGCGGCCCTCGATGAGTTCTGTGCGTGGTGGAAAGCCCAGGACATCCGTTGAAACGATTCGGCCGGGCGGCAATGAACCGCCTTGCGGGTTGAGGGTCAATGCCTGCGGCTGCGGCGGTTATACTTCGCAGCATTTAGCCATCACCGCGTTTGCCAAAGGTTGCCTCAATGTCCATGCGAAACGATGCCCACGACGACGATTTCGACAACGTGCCAAGCCTGCGCGCCGACCCGTTCGATGACGATGACATCGCGCCCGGCCCCCGCACTTCCGTGCATTCGCGCAGCGCGCCAGTGGTCAAGGTCAAGGCCGCCAGCACCGGGCCGCTGTGGGCGCTGGTCGGCGCGTTGTTTTTTGCCTTCATCGGTCTGGCCTGGTGGAGCTTCCAGCAGATCTCGCTGATGGAGCAGCAACTGGTCGCCACCCAGGAAAGCTTCGCGCGGATCAGCGAAGAGGCGGCAGGGCGCCTGCAGGATATTTCCGGCAAGGTCGTCGCCAGCCAGAGCAACGTCAGCAGCGACAGCGAAGCGCTGAAGCTGCAAATCAAGCAACTCGAAGGCAAGTTGCTCGACCAGAGCAAGCAGCAGCAAGGCGTGGCCGGGCAGGCCAGCGAACTGGACAAGCGGCTGGCGCAGATGACCGCGCAGACCACCGAACAACAGAACGCCAATACGCAGTTGCAGGCGCAGGTCAAAGCCTTGAGTGCCGAGCTGGCGACAATCAAAAGCACACCCGCCGATACCAGCAAGGTCGATGCCCAGTTGAAAGCGTTCGACGCTCAGTTCAAAAGCCTCGGTGCCGATATCGCCGCGCTGAAGAAGCAGGGCAACCCGAGCGCGGCGATCGATCGTCTGGAGCAGGACATCGTGGTGCTGAAAAGTCAGCAGGACAACCGCCCGGCAGCGCCACAGGGTGGCGGCAACACCGCCGAGTTCGATGCGTTCCGCGCGCAGATGACCCGCAACCTCAACACCTTGCAGGCGCAGATCCAGAATCTCCAGCAGCAGATCAATTCCCGCCCGTAGCGACTGATCTGTTGCCTGGAGTGCTTTGTGGCGAGGGGATTTATCCCCGCTGGGCTGCGAAGCAGCCCCAAGGCTGGCAGTCCTGATCTTCAGGTAAAACGCGTCAGCCGGATGCGCCGCCGAACGGGAATAAATACCCTCACCACAGGGGCCTGTAATCCCCTGCATCATTCTGAATACTCGTACATCAGCCCAAGCCGTCTACGCTCTTGAAACACCAAAAAGAACGAGGGATGCGCTATGGGGTTTTTGCATAAAGTGGCCTGGCTCGGCCTGATGTTGTTGGCCGGCTTCGGTCAGGCCAGCGCCGCCACTGCCGCCAAGGATGACAGTCAGGCCGCCATTGCCCTGCTGGAAAAAGCCTTGGCCTACTACCACGACAATGGTGACAAGGCGTTCGCCGCCTTCAGCCGCCAGGGTGAGTTCGTCGACAAGGATCGCTACGTGTTCGTCCTCGACACCAAAGGCGTCATGCTTGCCAGTGGCGGGCCGTCGTCGGCGCTGATCGGTCGTGATGTCAGCGAAGTGCTCGGGCCGGATCTGCAGAAGGCGTTCAAGGATGCGCTGAAAGTGCCGGAAGGCAACGGTATCCAGCAGGCCGAATACCGCTGGCAGAACTGGGCCGACGGCAAGGTCGAGCGCAAGCATGTGTTCTATCAGCGCGTCGGGCAGCGCATTCTCGCGGTGGGTTACTACCTGCCACGGGCCTCGGCTGAGCAGGCCAAGGCCTTGCTCGACAAAGCC
Source organism: Pseudomonas triticicola (assembly GCF_019145375.1). Lineage (NCBI taxonomy): Bacteria > Pseudomonadati > Pseudomonadota > Gammaproteobacteria > Pseudomonadales > Pseudomonadaceae > Pseudomonas > Pseudomonas triticicola. Next base: position 43,357 of record NZ_JAHSTX010000003.1, read on the forward strand.
GCGACGGATCTGACCAAGGACGAGAAGGGCACGCTGGTAGCGATCAACTCGCTCAAGGGTGGATATCTGCAGGATGACCTGTATGTATTTGTGGTCGATCTGAACAATCAGCGGTATGTCGCCCACGGCACCAACCTGCGCTTGATCAACACTGATTTCGGCAAGGTCAAGGACCCGGAAGGCAAACCGGTGGGCGAGCCGATTCTGGCGCTGATCGGCAAGCAGGATGAAGGCGAATATGAATACCGCTGGAAAAACCCGGTGACCGGCAAGATCGAGGACAAGCATGCGTACCTGAAAAAGGTCGGGCATTTCCTCGTCGCGGTGGGCTACTACAGCCCTTGAGCGAACACCGTTCCCTTGTGGGAGCGAGCCTGCTCGCGAAAGCGTCGTGTCAGCCAAATTCATTGGTTAATGACACACCGCCTTCGCGAGCAGGCTCGCTCCCACAGTGGTATTTGTTGCGGCAATTATTTCGCGCCGTGCTCCCGCCCGCGCAGCAGGTTGTTCGGCATGGCAATCGCCGCTGCCAGCCCCAGCAGCGATACCGCTGTGCTGACCCAGAGTAAATGGCGGAAGGTCACCAGCAGCTCCGCGCGCAAAGCGTTCTGCGCTTCGCCTGGGGCTGCGTTCAGGCCATCGAGCAGGACGTTGCCCGAATGCCCCTCGCTGATCAGCGAACTGTTCGCCAGATGGGCGAAACTGGAGTCGTGCAACAACGCCAGCAGCAGCGCCGACATCAACGCCACGCCCACCGCGCCGCCCAGTGAGCGGAACAGGTTGGTGGTGCTGGTGGCGACGCCGATGTCGCGTTGTTCCACCGAGTTTTGCGTGCCGACCAGCGAGGTCGGGAACTGCATGCCGCCGGCGATGCCGCTGAGCAGCATGAACAGACCGCTGAGCAGCGTTGCTTGTGGCGGACTGAAGGCCATGCCGAGAATCGAGATCGGCATGAGGATCGCCCCGGTGAGAATCTGCGGTTTGTAGCGTCCGGTGATCGAGGTGCGGCGGCCGGCGAAATAGGCACCGATCGGCAAGCCCATCGCCAGAGGCAGCAAGTGCAACGCCGCGCTGTCAGCGCCAGCGCCGGTGACGCTTTGAAAGCGCAGCGGCATCAGCACGATCAGCGAGATGGCCTGGAAACTGGTGAAGAAGATCGTGCACCAGCACAACAGGGCATTGCGGTTGGCGAACAGGTGCATCGGCAACAACGGCTCGCGCGCCCGGCGTTCATGCCAGACGAACAGCGCCAATACCACCACGGCACAGGCGAACAGGCCGAGCACTTCGCTGCTGCGCCATGAATGACCCTGGCCGACCTCGGTGATGCCGAGCAGCAACGCGGTCAGGCCGATGATCATCAGCACCGTGCCGAGATAATCGATCACCGGTTTACGCTGCGGAATCGGCAAGCCGCGCAGATTACGTCGCGCCACCCACCAGGCGCCGAGGCCCAGCGGCAGGTTGATCAGAAACACCCAGCGCCACGACAGGTATTCGGTCATGTAGCCGCCGAGCACCGGACCGGCAACGCTGGCCACGGCGTACATGCTGCTGAAATAACCCTGATAGCGCCCGCGTTCACGCGGCGGGACGATGTCGCCGATGATCGCCTGACTCACCGAGATCATGCCGCCGGCCCCGATGCCCTGAAGGATTCGCGCCAGCACCAGTTGTTCCATGCTCTGCGCCATGCCGCAGAACAGCGAGGCGAGGGTGAACAGGCCCATACCGAACAGCATCAGTTTGCGCCGCCCGTACAGATCGCCTAGTTTGCCGTAGATCGGCACCGCCACGGTCATCGCCACCATGTATCCGGAAATCACCCAGGCCAGCAGGCTGACGTCCTTGAATTGCTCGGAGATCGCCGGCATCGACACGGCGACGATGGTCTGGTCCAGCGCACCGAGGAAGATCGCCATCATCAAGGCGACCAGCACGCTGCGAATGGCCGGTTTGGGCGTTTCAGGCTGATTGAGAGTGGTCACGGAAAACCTGCGGGCAGTGATGGACCCGCGCGGCCATCGCGCGCGGGTGGATGCTCGCAGTGTAAGTCGGTAGGAAGCTATTCGATAGCCTCGTACGGAAGCCCGACATAATTTTCTGCAATGGTTTTTTGCCCGGCTTGCGAGCTGACAAAATAGTCCAGTTCCGACGCGCTGATGCGCTGGCTGAATTCATCGTGCTCGTCGAAGCGATGCAGCATTGACGTCATCCACCAGGAAAACCGCTCGGCTTTCCATACTCGGCGCAGGCAGATCTCCGAGTATTTTTCCAGCAGATCAGTGCGATCTTCGCGATAGACCTTCAGCAGAATATTGAACAACGTGCTGACGTCGCTGGCGGCCAGGTTCAAGCCCTTGGCGCCAGTCGGCGGTACGATATGGGCAGCGTCGCCGACGAGAAACATGCGCCCGTACTGCATTGGCTCGACGACAAAACTGCGCAGCGGCGCGATGCTTTTTTCGATCGAAGGACCGGTCACCAGTTTTTCCGCGAGGGCATCCGGCAGGCGTTTTTTCAGCTCATCCCAGAAACGCTGATCGCTCCAGTCATCGACGTTTTCATCCGCCGGCACTTGCAGGTAATAGCGGGTACGCGTGGCCGAACGCATGCTGCACAAAGCGAAGCCGCGTTCGTGGCGGGCGTAGACCAATTCATCGTGGACCGGCGGTGTGTCGGCGAGAATGCCCAGCCAGCCGAACGGGTAGACCCGCTCGAAAATCTTCAGGCAATCGGCCGGAATCGACTGTCGCGCGACGCCATGGAAACCATCGCAACCGGCGATGTAATCGCAATCAACGCGCCAGCTTTCACCGTCCTTTTCGAAGGTGACAAAAGCTTCGTCGCTTTTCATGCCATGGGGAACGACATTGCTCGCTTGATAAATTGTTGGCGCGCCGGCCTCCCGACGAGCGGCCATCAGGTCGCGGGTGACCTCGGTCTGGCCGTAGACCATTACTGTTTTGCCGCCGGTCAGCGCGTGCAGGTCAATGTGCACCTGACGCCCGTCCAGCGCCAGATCGAAGCCGCCATGAACCAGTCCTTCGGCATCCATTCGCTGACCGACGCCGGCCTCACGCAGCAGCTCTACCATGCCTTGTTCAAGCACACCGGCACGGATGCGCCCAAGAATGTAATCGGGCGTCTGGCGTTCGAGGATCAGGGTGTCGATGCCAGCGTTGTGCAGCAACTGGCCGAGGAGCAGTCCGGAAGGACCGGCGCCGATAATGGCGACTTGGGTTTTCAGGGTTTTCATTGTTTTTATGACTCGCAAGCTTCACGCAGCAACAACCGGTGAATGATTTTATGGATCGAGTGCTTGCATTTTTCCCTTGCGGGTCTGTCAATTGAAGGTGAAAACTGAGCCGATACCTGTACATTCTGCCAATCGGTGCGATTATCGCCCAAAAACCAGAGGCCTGGATTGAAGTATGAACAAGCCTGCCCTGCCTTCGATTCCGGTGTTCAAGCTCTATGGTGAAAGCCTGGACTGGCCGACCCCGGACTTGCTGCACTGTGAAACCATTTCCTCGCGCAGTCGCGAACATCAATGGGAAATCAAACCTCACCGCCACGCGGATCTGTGCCAGCTGCTGTTCGTTTTCAAAGGTCAGGCAGAGCTCGAAATCGAAGGCCAGCGCACGCAACTCGAGACTCCGGCGATACAGGTGCTGCCACCGTTGTCGGTGCACGGCTTTCGTTTTTCCGAGGATGTTGAAGGCTTCATCGTCACCTTGGCCACACCGCTGATCAATCATTTGCAGGCGCAACTGGGCGATTCGGTGCATGCCTTGGCTCGGGCGGAAAACTATCCGGCCGGCAAGGATGGCGATTATCTCAACAGCCTGTTTTCAGCGTTGCAGGCCGAGTACAACGGCCATCAACCGGCGCGGGAAATGCTCATGCATTCGCTGGTCAGCGTGATCATGGTCTGGGTCAGCCGCCAGGCGATCGTCCGGCACAAGGCCAGCCAACGGCCGCAGCGCCAACGCGAATACCTCAACGGTTTCATTCAGTTGGTGGAAGAGACTTACCGCCAACACGTCAAGGTCGAAGACCTCGCCCATCGCCTGGGCATCTCTGTGTCGCACCTCAACGGCACCTGCCGTGAACTGGCCGGGCAACCGGCTTTGCAGATCATGCACGAGCGTCAGTTGCTGGAAGCCAAGCGCCTGCTGACCTACACCAGCATGACGATTTACGAGATGTCGGAGTTGTTGGGTTTTTCCGATCCGACCAACTTCACGCGCCTGTTCCGCCGCCGGGTGGGGATTTCGCCAAAGGCGTTCCGCGACCGCTTGAAGGCCGAGCAACAGTCCTGAGGACACCGCCAGCCCCTGTGGGAGCGAGCCTGCTCGCGAATATGGTCTTTCATTCAGCATCGTGGTTGACTGACACACCGCATTCGCGAGCAGGCTCGCTCCCACAGGGGATGCATTCCAGGTCAGTCTTGTCAGCGCAATGCGTTCAGCGTGGCATTGTGCGGAATACACCGCTCGTAGTTGCAGCTCGCATACTCGCGCGGCAGCTGGCGCAACTGCTCGACCCGCCAGGCAGCGGTGCCGTACAGCGCCAGCGTGGCGGCGCAGGTGATGAAAATGGCGGCGTATCTTTTTGTTTTGATGTTCATGGTGTTCGACCTCTGAACGTCTACCTTGCGGTATTACTTTGAGCATAGGTCAGCGGCGCGCACTTGCCAGCGAGTGCGCTTGAGGATTTAGCCGGCCATTCAGCGAATTGATGCCCATGTGGGAGCGAGCCTGCTCGCGAAGGCGGTGGTGCAAGCGACATCAATGTTGAAGGTACTGGCCTCTTCGCGAGCAGGCTCGCTCCCACAAGGGATCGGGTTTACAGGCCGGCATCCCAGGCCGGGGCCTCGGGAAAGCGCTGCACAAGAAAGTCGAGCATGCTGCGCAGTGCCGCCGGCATGTGTTTACGTGAGGCGTACACCGCGTAGATATTCATCTGGCGCGGTTCTGCGTGTGGCAGCAAACGCAGCAGTTCGCCGTTGTGAATATGCACGCCAGCCTGGTAGGTCGGCAGCATCGCCACGCCGGCGCCGGCCAAGGTAGCGCGCAGAAGGGTGCTGGCCTCGTTGGCGCTGATATTGCCCTGCACCGTTACCGAAACCGGTTCGCCATCCTCTTCGAAATGCCACAGGCTCTTGCCGAAATAGGAATGGGTCAGGCAGTTGTGTCGGCTCAAATCCTCAACCGTCTGCGGCGCCGGATGCTCAAGCAGATAAGCCGGCGCTGCGCAGACCACCGAGCGGCACACGGTCAGGCGCCGGGCGATCAGATTCGGATCAAGATCATTGCTGGTGCGAATCGCCAGATCGATGCGTTCATCGACCAGATTCACCGTGCGGTCGAGCATTTGCAGATCGATGCTGACGCCTGGATAAAGCTTGACGTATGCCGCCATCGCATCGGCCAGTTGCGCCTGGCCAAACGAGGTGCTGACGCTGATCCGCAGCAGGCCGCGCGGCGCGTCATCGGGTTCGCTGACGGCGGCCTGCATGTCGTGCGACAAGTCGAGCATCTGCCGACAGCGCGGGAGCATTTCACTGCCAGCGGCGGTCAGGCTCAATTTGCGCGTGGTGCGGTGCATCAGCCGCGCGCCGACCCAGTCTTCCAGCTCCGCCAGATAGCGCGACACTACGGGCCGCGACAGGTCGAGGTGGTCGGCCGCCGCCGACTGACTGCCCAAGTCCACCACCGTGACGAATACCCGCATTGCTTGAAGCCGATCCATGATTTGCCCGCTTTCAGAAACAAACTATGTCCAAGCATCGCATTTTTTGTACTGAGTCTGGCAACTAAGCTCTGTTGCATCGCCAGACTGGCATTCGTAATCCGGAGCAACAAATGATCGGCTTCACCCCTTTCAAACGCGTTCTGCTCGCCGCAGCATTTTTCGGCTTTGCCGCCCATGCATCCGCCGCCGAGCTGAGCCTTGATGTCTACAACCCGGGCACCCGAGCGATTTTCCCGGTCAGCTCGGTGCTGGTCAGCGGTGAGAAAGAAGCGATTCTGGTCGATGCGCAATTCGGCAAATCCCAGGCCGAACAGGTGGTGGAAAAGATCCGCGCCAGCGGCAAGCAGTTGACCACCATCTACATCAGTCACGGCGACCCGGATTACTACTTCGGTCTCGACACCCTGACCAAAGCATTCCCGCAGGCGAAAGTATTGGCTTCGCAGCCGACCGTCGATCACATCAAGCACACCGTCGACGGCAAACTGGCCTACTGGGGACCGAAAATGGGCGCCGACGTGCCGGCGAAAACCATCGTCCCGGACGTGCTCAAGGGCGACAGCCTGACCCTCGAAGGCAAGCAGTTGCAGGTGATCGGCCTCGACGGCAAGCAGCCGGATTGCAGCTTCGTTTGGATCCCGTCGCTCAAAGCAGTGGTCGGTGGCGTAGTGGTCGCCGAGAACATTCATGTGTGGATGGCCGACACCCAGACCGCGCAATCCCACGCCGACTGGCTGCACACCTTGCACACCATCGAAAGCCTGAAACCGCAAACCGTGGTGCCCGGTCATTACCTGGGTGACAGCAGCCGCTCGCTGGCCAGCGTGAAATTCACCGCCGATTACATCAAGGCCTTCGATGCCGAAACCGCCAAGGCCAAAGATTCTGCTGCACTGATCGCAGCGATGAAAAAGCGCTACCCGCAACTGGGCGAAGAAAGTTCGCTGGAGCTCAGCGCGAAAGTCGCCAAGGGCGAGATGCAGTGGTAAGCCGAACCTGAACACGCAGCATTTTCAAGCCAACTGGAGAATGTCATGAGCAAGATCGCAATCATTGGTGCCACCGGCCGTGCCGGTAGCCAACTGCTGGAAGAAGCCCTGCGTCGCGGCCACAGCGTCACCGCCATTGCCCGCGATACCTCAAAGGTCGGTGATCGCGCCGGTGTCGTCAGCAAGAGCCTCGACGTGCTGGATTCGGCGGCGCTGCAAGCGGCGGTGGCCGGTCACGACGCAGTGATCAGCGCAGCGCATTTCGCCACCGTCCCGGCCTCGGCGATTGTCGGACCGGTAAAACAGGCGGGCGTGAAGCGCTTGCTGGTAGTCGGCGGCGCCGGCTCGCTGTTGCTGCCGGATGACACGCGGGTGATCGACAGTGCCGGTTTCCCGGCCGAATACAAAGCCGAGGCGAGCGCAGGTGCTGAGTTTCTTGATGCGTTGCGTCAGGAGCAGGAACTGGACTGGACTTTCCTGTCGCCGTCGGCGGAGTTTGTCGAGGGTGAACGCAGCGGCACATTCCGGGTGGGTAAGGATCATCTGTTGGTCAGTGGCGAAGGACGTAGCTGGATCACATTTGCCGATTACGCGATTGCGCTGATTGACGAAGTGGAAACGCCGAAGCATTCGCGGCAGCGTTATACGGTCGGGTATTGAGTCAAGCCTTTTCCCCTCACCCCAGCCCTCTCCCGGGGGAGAGGGAGCCGACCGAGTTGTCTTGCGTCACACATTGACCTGAACGAGCGTGTCGATTATGGATTCGGCGTGGCTGTGTCAGGTCGATGAATTTCTTGAGTATCCCCAATCAGTTCCCTCTCCCTGGAGAGAGGGAGCCGACCGAGTTGTCTTGCGTTACACATTGACCTGAACGACCGTGTCGATTATGGATTCGGCGTGGCTGTGTCAGGTCGATGAATTTCTTGAGTATCCCCAATCAGTTCCCTCTCCCTGGGGAGAGGGCTAGGGTGAGGGGAGAGGCTTCAGCGCAAATAGGCCTGCTCAACCAGCCAAAGCATCAACTCTTCCAACTGCGGCGACGGCTCGGCTCCAGCAGGCACCACCACGTAATACGCCAACCCCGTCTTCACCTTCAACGCAAACGGCATCACCAGCCGCCCGGCGTTCAGATCATCACCAATCAGCGACCAGTCCCCGATCGCCACCCCTGTCCCATGCGAGGCCATCGACATCGCCTGATCCAGCGTTTCGAAATGCTGCCCGCTGCCAAGGTTGTCCAGTCGCAATCGCGCCGCATCGAGCCACACCGACCAGTCCTGAATGTCGTGGGTCGGGTGCAATAACAAATGCTCTTGCAAATCCTGCGGTGAATTCAGCGCGGGCGAGCCCTTGAGCAGTTGCGGCGAGCAGACCGGTGTCAGTTGCTCGTCGAACAGATGCAGCGCGCCTGGCGAATGATCCGGCGGCGGGCCGTAGATCACCGCGGCGTCGAATTGCTCGCGCTGAAAATCCACCCCGTGTTGCAGCGAGGCCGTCAATTTGACCGGCACGTCCGGGCGTTCCTTCTGCCATTGCAGCAGACGCGGCAGCAGCCAGCGCATCACGCAGCTCGGTGCCTTGAGTTGCAAGGTTTGCCGCGTCAGACCGATCTGCTCGGTCGCTTCACTGATCAGCCCGAAGACCTTTTCCACTCGCGGCAGCCATTCGCGGCCTTCGGCCGTCAGCGCCAGACCTCGGGCCAGACGAATAAACAGCGGATAACCGAGCTGTTCTTCGAGCCCGGCGATCTGCCGGCTCACCGCGCCCTGGGTGATGTGCAACTGCTCGGCGGCGCGAGTGAAATTGCAGCATTGCGCGGTGATCCAGAACGTATGCAGAGCGGGAAGGGGTGGCAGGCGTTTCATGGCGATCCGAGGTATGACGTGGGGACATGGCTAGTATGACTTTTAATCGATTGTTGCTGCCAGTTGCGCGCCGTTCCAATGGGCACTCCACGGACCCTGTGGGAGCGAGCCTGCTCGCGAAGACGGTTCAAGGTTCGACACGGATGTTGGCTGGACCGCTTATTCGCGAGCAGGCTCGCTCCCACAGGGAGTGTTCAGTGAATGAAAGGGCAATCAACATGGCAACGTGCGGCGAAGTACTGGTCAAGCTGTTGGAGAATTACGCGGTCGAGCAGGTGTTCGGCATTCCCGGTGTGCACACCGTTGAGCTGTATCGAGGACTCGCCCGTTCAAGCATCAACCACGTCACGCCTCGTCACGAACAGGGCGCCGGGTTCATGGCTGACGGCTACGCGCGCACCAGCGGCAAACCCGGTGTGTGCTTCATCATCACCGGCCCGGGCATGACCAATATCACCACGGCCATGGGCCAGGCTTACGCCGATTCGATTCCGATGCTGGTGATCTCCAGCGTGCAGTCGCGCAGTCAGTTGGGTGGTGGGCGCGGCAAGTTGCATGAGCTGCCGAACCAGAGCGCACTGGTCGGCGGCGTCGCAGCGTTCTCGCACACGCTGATGTCCGCTGCCGAACTGCCGGTGGTGCTTGCTCGCGCTTTCGCGCTGTTCCAGGCCGGGCGACCGCGTCCGGTGCACATCGAAATTCCGCTGGACGTGCTGGTGGAAGAGGCCGATGAGTTGCTCACCAGCCTGCCGGTGAATATCGACCGCGCCGGCGCCGCACCGGCAGCCGTGGCCCGCATGAGCGAACTGCTCGCCACCGCGCAACGTCCGCTGATTCTCGCCGGCGGCGGTGCTATCGACGCGGCACCGGAGCTGACCCGACTCGCCGAATTGCTCGACGCTCCGGTGGCGCTGACCATCAATGCCAAAGGCATGCTGCCGACCAGCCATCCATTGTTGATCGGCTCGACGCAAAGCCTGGTCGCCACCCGCGCACTGGTCGCTGAAGCCGACGTGGTGCTGGCGATCGGCACCGAGCTGGCCGAGACCGATTACGACGTCACTTTCGCCGGCGGCTTCGAGATTCCCGGCAAGCTGCTGCGCATCGACATCGATGCCGATCAGACCGTGCGCAACTACCCGCCGCACGTCGCACTGGTCGCTGACTCGCGCAACGCCGCACAAGCCTTGCTCAGCGCCTTGTCGCACCAACCGCTGGCCGAGCGTCGTAATGATTGGGGCCAGGTCCGCGCCGCGCGTCTGCGTGATGAATTGGCGGCGAGCTGGGATGCGCCGACGCTGGCGCAGACGCGTTTGCTCGAAACCGTGCTGCACGAATTGCCCGAAGCGGTGTTCGTCGGCGATTCCACGCAACCGGTGTACACCGGCAACCTCACGTTCAACCCCGGGCGTCCGCGACGCTGGTTCAACGCATCCACCGGTTACGGCACCCTCGGCTATGCGCTGCCGGCGGCGATCGGTGCGTGGCTCGGCGGCCAACTCGATAAGGGCGCGCGCCCGCCAGTGGTGTGCCTGATCGGCGACGGCGGCTTGCAATTCACTCTGCCGGAACTGGCCAGCGCCGTTGAAGCACGGGTACCGGTGATCGTGCTGCTGTGGAATAACCAGGGTTACGAGGAAATCAAAAAGTACATGGTCAACCGCGCCATCGAACCGGTCGGCGTGGACATCTACACCCCGGATTTCGTCGCCGTGGCCAAGGGCCTCGGTTGCGCCGCGCAAGCCATCAGCAGCATCGACGAATTGCGCGCAGCGCTGCGTAAAGCGACGGACCGGCAAGGCCCGACGCTGATTGAAATCGACCAGAACCAGTGGATGCAGGCGGTGGCCCAATGATCAGTTTTCCAACCACACTCGACGGGCTCTACATCAACGGTCAATGGTCGTCGGGCCGCGAGCATCTACGGGTGATCAATCCCGCTACCGAAGCGCTGCTGACCACCGTCAATGGCGGTGACGAACAGGCCGTCGACCAGGCGATCAGCGCCGCGTGCGAGGCGTTCGAAGACTGGTCGAAAACCACCGGCGCCGAACGCGCTGCGATCCTGCGCAACATTGCCAAAGGCGTGCGCAATGGTCGCGAACACTTGATGAACCTGCAGTCGAGCAACAACGGTAAACCGCAATTCGAAGCGGCCATCGATGTCGATGACGTGATCGCCACTTTCGACTATTACGCCGAACTCGCCGAAGGCCTCGACGCCGGTCAGGACAGCAACTTGCCGCTGCCCAGCGATGACTTCAGCGCACGCCTGCGGCGTGAACCCTGCGGCGTGGTCGGGCTGATCGTGCCGTGGAATTTCCCCATGGTCACCACCGCGTGGAAACTGGCGCCAGCGCTCGCCGCCGGTTGCTGCGTGGTGCTGAAACCTTCTGAAGTGACGCCGTTGCCGGAGCTGGAACTGGCCGCGATCATCGCTGAATGCGGGTTGCCCGACGGCGTGTTCAATCTGGTCTGCGGCACCGGGCTGGCGGTGGGCGCGCCGTTGTCGGCCGATCCACGCATTGCCAAGATCTCCTTCACTGGCAGCAATGCGGTTGGCGTGCAGGTGATGCAACGCGCAGCCGAAACCGTGAAGGGTGTGAGCCTGGAGCTGGGTGGCAAATCTTCCTTGCTGGTGCTGGCGGATGCCGATCTGCAACTGGCGGTGGAACTGGCCTGTGGCGGCGCGTTCTTCAACGCCGGGCAGATGTGCTCGGCCACCAGTCGGGTGCTGGTCGCCGAGGCATTGATGGACGAATTTCTTCAGCGCCTGCAAAAACGTGCGGAGGCGATCCGAGTCGCTGATCCGTTTGATGCGGATGTGGAGATGGGCGCGCTGGTCAATCAGGCGCAGTACCAACGAGTGCTTGGGCATATTGATCGCGGTTTGAGCGCCGGGGCGAGGTTGGTGTGCGGCGGCAATCGTCCGGCGCATTTGCCGCGCGGTTATTTTCTGCAACCGACGGTGTTCACCGACGTGCCGCTGGACAGCGCGTTATGGCGTGAAGAGATTTTCGGCCCGGTGGTGTGTGTGCGCAGTTTCGCCAGTGAGAGCGAGGCGATTGCGCTGGCCAACGACACGCAGTTCGGCCTGGTCGCGAGTGTGGTGACGCGCGATGCTGCAACGGCGGATCGCGTGGCCAACGCCTTGCAGGCGGGGCTGGTGTGGATCAATGCGCCGCAGGTGATCTTCCCGCAGACGGCGTGGGGTGGTTACAAGCAGAGCAGTGTCGGCCGCGAACTGGGGCCTTGGGGGTTGGCGGCGTTTCAGGAGATCAAGCATGTAGTTCGAGCGGTATAAAAGCCTACCCTCACCCCAGCCCTCTCCCGGAGGGAGAGGGAGCTGACCGAGGTGTCTTGCGTTCTCCGTCGACCTGAAAAACCGAGTCGATTATGGATTCAAAGGTAATCGTTCAAGTCGGTGAACCTCTTCAATATTCCCCAATCTGTCCCCTCTCCCTCTGGGAGAGGGCTAGGGTGAGGGGCTTTTAACGGTCACACCGAAAGCCGCAACCGCGCCAGATCCCGCAACGGCGGCGCGCCAAACAGGCGGCTGTATTCGCGGCTGAACTGCGACGGACTTTCATAACCCACCCGATACCCTGCCGCCGAGGCTTCCAGCCCCTCGGTCAACATCAGTCGCCGCGCCTCTTGCAGGCGCAGCTGCTTCTGATATTGCAACGGACTCATCGCCGTCATCGCCTTGAAGCGGTGATGCAACGTCGACACGCTGAGGTTCACTTCCCGCGCCAGATCATCGATGCGCAGCGGCTGCTCGAAGTTGCCGTTGAGCCATTTGATGGCCTGGCTGATGCGATGGCTCTGACTGTTGGCAATCGCAATCTCATACAGACGATGGCCCTGTGGGCTGCGCAGCAGACGATAGAGAATCTCCCGGCGAATCAGCGGCGCGAGCATGGCGATGTCTTTCGGCGCGTCGAGCAGCCGCGCCAGACGCAGCACCGCGTCGAGCATGGCGCTGTCGATTTTTTCCACGTACAGACCACGTCCGGTCGGCCGGGTCGGCACGCCCATCGGGCCGGCGTCGGCGATCAGCGCGGTGATTTCGGTCGGATCAATGTCTAGACGCACGGCGAGGATCGGTTCTTCCGGCGAGACGTTGACCACGCGGCCGCTGAGCGGCATCGAAACCGACACCACCAGATAATTCAGCGGGTCGTAGTTGAAAAACTCGTCGGCCAGGCGGACCTCTTTGCGCCCCTGCGCCATGATGCACAGCGCCGGCTGCGCGAGCACCGGGGCAAAGTCATGGGACTGGGTGTGGCGCGACATTACCAGCGAACCGATCGCGGTCTGGTAGCTGCCATCGTCGCTGGTGTTGCGGCGGATGATCGCCGCTAGCTCCGCACGCTGCTTTTCCATGTCGGCGCTGGGTTCGGCTTGAAAAGGATCGAATGACGTCATGCACGGCATCCTCGGCAAGTGAGGGGGGGAATGCAGCAGAGCATATGTTTGTGCAAGCAACGGCGGTAGACACATTCTGCCAAATGCTTGCCTGATTCTGCCCGCAGGTGCACGCAGGTCTCCCGCCATACGATTGCGTAGGAGCTGCCGAAGGCTGCGATCCGTTGATCTTCAAGGCAAAAGCAAAAGATCGCAGCCTTTGGCAACTCCTACACAAAACGCGTATGACAGACGTGTTGCGCGGGTTTACAGGTTGTTACAGGTCGTCTGCGCAGTCTCGCAGGATTGTGCAACGCGAAGGCAGGAATCGACTAACGGCGCAGCCGCCCCGGCCCTTAATCTTTGCTTCAGTCGCAGCCCGTCCCCGGCTGCCACGCGATTTCATGGAGGGTTGATCATGTCCAAGCAGATGCCTGTCAGTCATATGGCCTTCGTTCGTGCCCAGCCCGGGCGTTCGGCGGAACTCGGTGTGCGCCTGAGCGCGTTGATCGAGGTCTCGCGCGCGGCGCCCGGCTGCCTGAGTTTTTCCCTGCAACAGTCGCAGTGCGACGCCGACCTGTGGCTGGTCAGCGGCTACTGGAGCAGTCAGCAGATGATGACGACTTATTTCAACAGTCCGTCGATGGAAGTCTTCGCCGAGCTGGTGCAGGACCTGGTGGTCAACAGCCTCGACTTCCACACCTTCAGAGACGTTTCAGCCGCGCAGGCCCTCGGTCAATGCGCTGCGCCGATACACAAACTCGCCGGTTGAGGGTTTAATGTCCGGCTTATTTGATTGAGCCAGGATCCGCGACATGGCACGTAAAGAGTTTGAACGCTTCGAAGCAGTCTCCGCAGTCGTCCCCGTCGAGCTGGGCGGCAACAAGGGTTATTACGCGGCGATCGCGGTCAAGGCCCTGGTCGATGGCGGCGCACCACGCTTTCACAAATTGCTCGATGAGCAGGTGTTTCCCGGCGCTATCGCTGCCGATGATGCGGCCATCAACGAGCTGGACAAGCTCAAGGGCGTCACTGACGACGCCGAGCTGATCTGGTAATTACTTCTGTGCGCCCGGACGCCACATCTTGAACAGAGCCTCAGGCCCCAGCTGGAAATAATCCGCCGGCCCGCCGCCGCGCAGAATCGGTTGTGCGGCGGCGGTGTCGTAGATGCCGTCCTTCAGTAGCCATTTGGCGATGTGCACCGCAACCACCTCACCGAGGATCAGCCAGCTCGGTACGGTTTCGCCATCGGCGCGTTGCAGCTGGATGATCTGCGTGACCTTGCATTCGAAGGACACCGGGCTTTCGGCGACCCGAGGTACAGAGATCACCTTTGACGCCACGGTGGTCAGCCCCGCCAGTTCAAACTCGTTGACCTCAGGCGCGACCATCGCGCAGCTCTGGTTCATCTGCTCGGCCAACGGGCGCGTGGCGAGGTTCCAGACGAATTCCCCGGTCTGTTCGATGTTGTTCAGACTGTCTTTGCGTCCGACGCTGGAAAAACCAATGATCGGCGGCACGTAGTTGAAGGCGTTGAAGAAACTGTATGGCGCGAGATTGAGCCGGCCTTCGGCATCCTGCGAGGAAATCCAGCCGATGGGCCGCGGGCCGACGATGGCGTTGAACGGATCGTGAGGCAGGCCGTGGCCGTTGGCGGGTTCGTAGAAGTGGATGTCATCGGGCATGGGGAGCGGATTCCTGAGCTGCATTCGAATGCAACCATAGTGCTAGGACCCAGCGCATATTTCCACCCGGACGCGAGACCCCGCAGGGTTCGTGGCAGGACACAGATTTTGTGGCCTGCCAGCGATGTAGCCCTGTCAGTCAGTCACGATCCGCGAATGTTTCTGGGTGTCTTTCATGGTGATGTACACCAGCAGCGATACGGCAATGCACGCGGTGACGTACCAGTAGTAACCGGTTTCCATGCCGATGCTCTTGAACCACAGCGCGATGTATTCGGCGGTGCCGCCGAAGATCGACACGGTCAGCGCGTACGGCAGGCCGACGCCCAGGGCGCGGATTTCGGTAGGGAACAATTCGGCTTTGACCACCGCGTTGATCGAGGTGTAGCCGCTGACAATGATCAGCGCCGCCATGATCAGGAAGAACGCGCCCCACCAGGTCTGGATGGTGTGCAGGGTCATCAGGATCGGCACGGTGAAGATCGTACCGAGCACGCCGAACGCGATCAGGATCGGGCGACGACCGATCTTGTCCGACAGGCCACCGATGATCGGTTGCAGGCACATGAACAGGAACAGCGTGGCGGCGGAAATGGTGGTCGAGTCGGAGATGCTCATGCCGACCGTGTTCACCAGATACTTCTGCATGTAGGTGGTGTAGGTGTAGAACGCCAGGGTGCCGCCCATGGTCAGGCCGACCACGGTCAACAGCTCTTTCGGGTGGCGCATCAAGGTGCGCATGGCGCTTTCCTTGGATTTTTCTTTCTTGGTGAACGACTCGGTTTCTTCCATGCCGCGACGCAGGTACAGCGCCACGACCGCACACAGCGCACCGATGGCGAACGGAATGCGCCAGCCCCACGCGTACAGCTGTTCGGTGGTCAGCATGTTTTGCAGCACGATCAAGACGCCGAGGGCGATGAGCTGGCCGGAGATCAGGGTCACGTACTGGAAGCTGGAGAAGAAGCCGCGACGTTCCTTGGTCGCCATCTCGGACAGATAAGTCGCCGAGGTGCCGTACTCGCCACCGACCGACAGGCCTTGCAGCAGGCGGGCGAATACCAGCAGGATCGGCGCGCCGATGCCGATGGTTTCATAGTTCGGGCTCAGGGCGATCAGCAGCGAGCCGAAGCACATCAGGTACACCGAGGCCATCAGCGCTTTCTTGCGCCCGACCTTGTCGGCGTACATGCCCATCAGCCAGCCACCAATCGGACGCATCAGGAAGCCCACGGCGAAGATCGCAGCGGTGTTCATCAGTTGCGCAGTGGTGGAACCGGCGGGGAAAAAGGTCTTGGCGAAGTACAGGGAGAAGGCGGCATACACATACCAGTCGTACCACTCGACCATGTTGCCGACAGAGCCGCTGAAGATCGATTTGATCCGGCTCGCGGTGGTTCTCGGTTTGGCCGGCACGGCAGCCGACCCAAGGGGCAGGGCGTTGGAGTTATCCATTGAAGGATCCTTCGTTTAATTGTTTTTGTGGAGCGCGTCGGAACGCAGCCTGTCAGGGCTATAGCAGGAGGTGTGCCAAGGGTAGGAGGGCCGGTTTAGAGGGGGTGGCGGGGAGGAGTGAGCGGATTTGTGCCGACTGATTGGACTGAGGTGAGCGGATTTCCGCTTACCGCGTGAAGATCAAGAGCCCCTCACCCTAGCCCTCTCCCAGAGGGAGAGGGGACTGACCGAGGTGTTCTTGTGGGTTACATCGACCTGCAATATCGAGTCGAATACAGATTCGGGAAAGCATGGAGATCGGCTCCCTTCCCCCTCGCCCCCTTGGGGGAGAGGGCTGGGGTGAGGGGGATGGATTTCAGCTACACCACAAATCTCTGCCTCACTCCGCCAGAAACATCTCCCGACTCAACCCATGCCGCTGCATCTTTTCATTGAACGTGCGGCGCGGCAGTTGCAGTTCTTCGAGCACGGCTTTGACATCACCTTTGTGCCGGGTCAACGCCGCGCGCAGGCATTGTGCCTCGAAGGCTTCCTGCTGCGCCGCCAGGGATTGCCCCGGATCGATTCCGGCGACCGGTTCATCCAGCCCCAACACCTGGCGCTCGGCGACGTTGGCCAATTCGCGCACGTTGCCCGGCCAGTCATGGCTGAGCAGGTGACTGAGCTGCGCACCGGTCAACGGCGGAAAGGTCCGGCCCAGACGCTGGGCGGCGTTTTGCGCAAAGGTTTCGAACAGCAACGGAATGTCTTCGCGGCGATCGCGCAGCGGCGGCAGGCGCAGTTCGGCGACGTTCAGGCGATAAGCCAGGTCCTCACGAAAACGCCCGGCGCGAGCTTCGTCGAGCAGGTCCGGTTTGGTCGCCGCGACGATACGCAAATCAACGCGAATGCTCTGGTTCGACCCCAACCGTTCAAGCTTTTGCTCCTGCAAGACCCGCAGCAATTTCACCTGCTGGGCCAGCGGCATGCTTTCGATCTCGTCGAGAAACAGCGTGCCGCCATCGGCATATTCCAGCTTGCCGATGCGTTTGCCCGAGGCGCCGGTAAACGCGCCGCTCTCATGGCCGAACAGCTCGGCCTCGAACAGTTGCTCCGGGATCGCCGCGCAGTTCAGCGCCACGAAAGGTTTGCCGGCGCGCGGGCCGAAATCATGCAGGCAACGCGCGACCAGTTCCTTGCCGCTGCCGGTTTCGCCCCGGATCAGCACGTTGACCGGCAACGTCGCCAGATCCAGCACTTGCCGACGCAACGTCTGCAAGCCGCGAGACACGCCCAGCAATGTCGCATCGAGCTTTGCGCGGTTGTCGGCCAGTTCGTGCAGGGCGCGGTTTTCCAGGACCAGGCGGCGTTTGTCCAGCGCCCGGCGCAGGCTGCCGAGCAGGGTTTCCGGGCTGAACGGTTTTTCCAGAAAGTCGTAGGCGCCATCGCGCATGGCTTCGACCGCCATCGGCACATCGCCATGGCCGGTGAGCAGAATCACCGGCAGATCGCTGTCGCGCTGTTGCACTTCGGCAAGCAATTGCAAACCGTCCATGCCGGGCATGCGCACGTCGCTGAGGATCACCCCGGCAAAATGTTCCGGGAGCGCGGCGAGGCATTCTTCGGCACGGCTGAACAATTGCACATGAAACCCAGACAGGCTCAGCCACTGTTCAACGGCGTTGCGAATGCTGCTTTCGTCGTCGACCACCATCACCGAATTGAGCATCAGATATGTGCCTCCAGATCGATTGGCAGGGTCAGGCTGAACACTGCGCCGTGGTCGCCATTCTCGACGCTCAGGCGCCCGCCGGATTCATGCACGATGGCGAAGGATACTGCCAGCCCCAGGCCCAGACCGTCACCCACCGGTTTGGTGGTAAAGAACGGATCGAACACCTGGCCCAGATGTTCCTCGGCAATGCCGCCGCCGTTGTCGCTGACGCTGAGCCGCCACAGTTGTTCATCAGCCTCCAGACGGATTTCCAGACGCTTGCAGGCTTTACCCTGCATCGCATCCAGCGCGTTGCGCAGCAAATTGATCAACACCTGTTCCAGACGAATCGCATCACCGCGCACCCACGCCGGGCGGGTCAGATGCAGCACCAGACTGACCTGCTCGTCACGCAGTCGCGCATCGAGCAGTTGCAGCGATTGATCGACCACCGTCGCCAGATCCAGACGTTCGCGCAAGCCGCTCGGGCTTTTGCGGGCGAAGGTCTTGAGGTGGCCGGTGAGGGCAGCCATGCGCGTGAGCATGTCGTCCACCGGTTTCAGCGCCTTGTAGGCGTCATCGACGCGGCCATGTTCGAGCAGCAGGCGCAGGGTGGCCAATTGCATGCGCTGGGCGGTCAGCGGTTGATTGATTTCGTGGGCCAGTGCGGCGGACATCTGCCCCAGCGCGGCGAGTTTGGCCGACTGCACCAAACCTTCCTGCGCGGTGCGCAAGTCGCGGGTGCGCTCCTCGACCAGACGCTCGAGTTCTTCGCGATTGCGCTGACGGACCTTGGCCAGCCGCCAGCGCTGATTGAGAAACAGCAACAAGAACACCAGCGCCAGCCACACACCGGCGGCGGCCAGCGCGGCGTTGCGCAAATCTTCGAAGGCCACTTGCGGGCGACGCAGCAGATGCAGGGTCCAGCCTTCGGTCGTCAGCGGCAGCGATTCCCACAAATAATCCGCCGTGCCTTGTGGACCTTCGACCCGGCGCAGATCGCTGTTGTCATCGAAGCGCCGTAGCGGCAAATGGGTCAGCGGCAGCAGCGATTGCTTGTCGTACTGACGCGTGGTTTTGATCTCGGCCAGATCATCGGCGCTCAACGGCCGCAAGGCGCGATAACGCCAACCCGGCTGATTGGCGATAAAGATGATCCCGCGTGCATCGCTGACCAGCAGCGTGTCGCTGCCCTGGCTCCATTCGCGCTCCAGCTCGGGAAATTCCAGCTTGACCACCATCGCGCCGAGAAACTCATCGTTGTCGCCAAGTACGGCGCTGGAAAGGAAATAGCCGGGAATGCCGCTGGTCACGCCCACCGCGTAAAAACGCCCGGTGCCTTGGGTGCGGGTCTGGCTGAAGTAGGGACGGAAACCGTAATTGTGGCCAACGTAACTGCTGGGCAAGCGCCAGTTGCTGGCGGCCACGGCCAGGCCGGTACGATCCAGCAGTTCAAGGGTCGAGGACTGCGCCGCACCGTTGATCTTTTCCAGCTTCACATTCAATGCCGCTTGCTGCCCAGCATCGACCGGTCCGGCCAGGGCCGAACGCAATTGCGGGTCCAGCGCCAACACGGCGGGCAGGGCGCGATAGCGGTCGATCAGGGTGTGCAAGGAGTTGGCGTACAGCCCCAGTTGCTGATTGGCGCGGGCGGCGTCTTCTTCCAATGCCTGACGTTCCGCGTGGCGCATCGCGAGCGTCGCGGCAATGACCGTGCCGGCGATGATCAGCAGGGAATACAACGACAGACGCAGGGTACGGGAATTCGGCAGCATGCTGGATGAAAGGTCGGCAGGACGGGCGGGCACGATAGCATGGGCCGAGGTGGCCGGGCGCGCTGTTCGCGCCGGCCGTGTCTGCTAGACAGCTGTCTCCTGTACCTGACGTCGATGCACAAGATTCAACCTCGGCTTCGGCACCGGTCTGCCGCGAGGTTCGGCAGCGAGCGAGCGCTCCAGTTGCTGCAGGCGTTCAGTCACGCCTTGCGCCTCGCTCGGCGCTTCGATGATTGCCTGCGCGGTTTTCAGGACCTCGTCAATGGCTTCAAACGGGTCTACGCCAGTCCTTGCCAGCTTCATGAACTGACGCTGTTTTGCTGCATCCAGTGCTTCAAGTTGGGCGTAGAACATCTTCTGGATGGGCTCGGGGTAGCTGTCGACGTTATCATTCAAGGTCTTGATGCCGTCGCTAACCGCAGCATCTCTATCGAGAAGAACTTCCGCGCCGTCGATCGCTTTCGCAACACTGTTGACGGCATTCGCAGCAATGTTGACGGCATTCGCAGCGCCGTCGCCCACCGTTTTAAACCCATTCTTGAGCTCTTGGGTGTGCAGTGTCTGCGCTGCTTTCAGACCTTTCTTGAAAAAGTGATAACGCAATACCGGGAACACAATTGCTCCCGCGATTGCCCCTGCGCCGGAACCGATGGCGTTGCCGATTCCGGGTACCACGGTGCCGATGACACTGCCGATGGCGATGCCTTTGCCGATACCGTAAAAGACCGATTTGATGCCGGCCCGGGAGGTGATGAATTTGCCGAACGTCATGCTTTTGCGCACCTCCTCGATGTTCTGGCCTTCAGGGATCAGGCCATCGAACTCGGTGGTCAGTTTGTGCAATTGCTCCGCCGCAGTTTGCGCTTGATCAAAGATACCCACCGCTTTTCTGACCAGGTCAAACACCACTTTGAAGGCACCGGTCTGGTCGACATGGACGATCGGGTTGTTACCGACGAATCCATACAGGTTCAAACCGTCCACATCCCCCGCTGGATCCGCACTGACCCAGCGCTGCAACCATGGCGCGTAATAACGGGCGCCGTAGTAATACAGGCCAGTGACATCCATTTCCTTGCCGGAATATCGGATAAAGCGGTATTCGATTTCCGACTCCGGCGCCATCCATGCGGTTTCGCCGAACGGGTAATAGCCTTCTGCGCTGGTGACCACAGCGTCTTCATTGAGCTCCATCACGCAAGAGCCGAGGTGGTCTTCGAC
>NZ_JAHSTX010000004.1 GCF_019145375.1 Pseudomonas triticicola
CTCATCACGCCTGCTCCATTGCAATGACGGACCGTGGCGCAGCTTGCGTTGATTGCCGTGCAGGTCGAACCAGCTGCCGAAGTCCGGCGGCTCGTCGCCTGTTTGCCAGCGCACCCCGCGATTGCTGTTGTCGTCGATGCGCATTGTGCGGGTGCGACTATTGCCGTCGCGCTGATGACGCGATTCGATCAGATTGCCGCCATCGTCGTAGCTATACGTCTGGGTGTAGTTGAGGCGGTTTAGTTCGTCGGGCGGTTGCGGCAGGCCGGGAATGTCCGGGGGCAGGGCATCGTCATGACCGGTCGCGCGAATCAGACGGTACAGGGAGTCGTAGTCGAATTCACGGTGGCCGTCGACCCGTTGATTGGCGAACCAGGTTGGCTCGAAGGCGTGGTCTTCGATGCGGATGATATTGCCGACGCGATCGTAGAAATATTGCAGATCCTGCAATCTGGGGTGAGCGGTTTTCTGACTGGTGCGCGTATGCAGGCGTCCATCGGCCGGGTCATACGTCCACTGACTCAGGACACCGTTACCGGCCAGTTGCGAGGTGATCTGATTGTTGGCGTTGTACTGCGCATCCAGCAAGACCTGCGTGACTTTCGTCTCGACTTGCAGCTCCACTTGCCTGAGCTGTCCGGCAAGACCATAGCGCGATGCTCTGCGATGGCCGCCGGCATCGGTTTGCTCCAGCACCGTGCCCAGTGGGCTGAATATCTGATGACTGGTGAAAGCCTGTGTGTCCTGGAAAGTTCGGGTTTCCTGCATCGGCTGGCCGGCGAGGGAATAGCTGGATATCGCCAGAACACCAGACGCATCGGTTTGCTTGATCAACCGTCCGCGCAGGTTGTGGTTGGTGGTGTCGGCGCCACCGGCGTAGAGGAAAGTTTCGACCTCTTCCTCCTCATCCTTTCTGGTGACCTGGAGTCTGACGACACGCAACTGGTCGTCAAAGGTCGATCGCCAGACATGGCCGCGCTCGTCCCAACGTTGCCGAGGCTCACCGGCCAGCCCCGGCAGGACCAAACGCCAGCCGGCATCGACGCTGTCGATTTTCAACACGGTGCCGTTGAGCGAGTAGTGAGTCGTGAGGTTGGGCGCAGATAAGCGCGGATCCCGTTTCTCGACCAGGCGCCCGGCAGGATTGTGAGTCTGGCAGGTGATCAGGGGCTTGATCTCTCCATGCGTCGTTGCACAAAGATAGGCAATATGCCTGACAACCAAAGCCCGTGGATCATTGACCTGCACGCTTGGCGTATGGATATGCGTTGATCTATTCAAGGGCCAGGTGCTCATGATTATCCAGGCGCAGAACCACGGCAAAACTGCCTGAAGGTAGGCGAACTTATTTACGCCGTCTTTTGACCGTTGTATTGGCGATATCTGCCAATCAACTCGATACCGCGCCTTGCTTCAGCCATGCGTACGGAAATTTCTTTCTTGATCCGATCCCGGCTGATTGAGCTGGAGTTCTGGGTTCCGACGCTACCTGTTGCAAGATCCAGCGCATAACCGAATGAGCCCACTAGACCTTGGTCATAAAATTCGTTGACTCCGATTTCGCTGAAAGCCGCATTGATGTCGCTTTGGTCCTGTTCAAGCATGTCGATAATCAAACCCAACGCTGTCTCGAGGTCATCAATTTCGATATCCCTTAAACCGGCCAGCGCTGTGGCTGTGTCCTTTCCAGAGTAAGCAATGGCCATCATGTCACTCGCAGCGGGTATCTGCGCAAACTTGCTGAGCGTTTTCTCGGCCACTGTTCCGATCAGCTTATCGGCTCCCTCGGAAGTCCGAGGATCATATGATCTGGCTATTTTTTTGCGTATCTCAGAGGGGTTAAAATGCTCGTTGTGGCGTTGCTGTGAATGCTCTCGGGATTCAGTTTTTTGGCATTGGGCAGGACGGGAGTGGAAACAGTTGTAATTTCGCCGAGTTTGTCGATTGCCGCGCCGGAGACTTTTGAGGCGACGATCCCTCCGATAAATGTCCCGACTCCGGGCAATATCAGCGTCCCAAGTGCTTCGCCGCCTTTCCCTGCTGTCGTGGTGGCAACTCCCTTGCCAATGTTGAAGCCGGTGTTTATGGCCATGCGTTTGGAAATGTCCGTAGCGCTGAATAGTCCGTTCAATTGCCGATTGTACGTTTGCAGCTCATTGCCCAGGTTATCCAGGACTTTTGCGTAGGTCGCGATCTCCTGCCTGACGTCAGACGGTAAGTTTTTTTTGTTACCGTCGTTATCGATGAACAGAATCGGGTTGTTACCGACAAAACCATACAGATTCAACCCATCCACATCCCCCGCCGGATCAGTACTGACCCAACGTTGCAACCACGGCGCGTAATAGCGGGCGCCGTAGTAGTACAAACCGCTGACATCCATTTCCTTGCCGGAATAACGGATAAAGCGGTATTCGATTTCCGACTCCGGGGCCATCCACGCGGTTTCGCCGAACGGGTAATAGCCTTCTGCGCTGGTGACCACAGCGTCTTCATTGAGCTCCATCACGCAAGAGCCGAGGTGGTCTTCGAG
>NZ_JAHSTX010000005.1 GCF_019145375.1 Pseudomonas triticicola
CTGGAGCGCGTGGATCTGGTTATCCGCCAGGACAGCGATAACGACGCCGAGTATTACCAGTACAGTCAGGGCCAACGGGTCTTCAAATGTCATGAATGGTTTACCGACAAGGTCCGCCACTTCCACCAGGTGCGCTACCTGCCGGGGCTGGAAATCCGCAGCAAGGACAACGGCGAAGTGCTGCACATCATCAGCGTCGGTAACGCGCGCTGCCTGCATTGGGCGCAACGTTCAGCGCCGATAGACGACCAGATACGCTACACC